>NZ_JBQKUM010000056.1:0-34144 GCF_054968605.1 Pseudoalteromonas sp. G5_S1_14_S5
CACGCCTAGGCATGAGCTTTTAATAGATAACTCGCTAAAAATAGCGTAGCTATAAGTAATAGATTACTTAGCTAGGTTCTCTTCTACGAAAGACCAGTTTACTAGGTTCCAGAATGCAGCCATGTAGTCAGGACGAACATTACGGAAATCGATGTAGTAAGCGTGTTCCCATAGGTCAACAGTTAGAAGTGGAGTAACACCTTCTTCTGTTAGAGGAGTAGCAGCGTTAGAAGTGTTAACGATGTCTAGAGAACCGTCAGCTTTCTTAACTAACCAAGTCCAAGAAGAACCGAAGTTGTTGATTGCTGAATCAGTGAATTTTGCTTTGAATTCTTCGAAAGAACCGAATGCAGCGTTGATAGCTTCTGCAACAGCGCCAGTTGGTTCGCCGCCTGCTTGAGGAGCTAGACAGTGCCAGTAGAACGTGTGGTTCCAGATTTGAGCAGCGTTATTGAAAACACCACCAGTAGAAGTCTTGATGATCTCTTCTAGTGTTTTGCCTTCAAACTCAGTACCTGGGATAAGACCGTTTAGTTTAACAACGTAAGTGTTGTGGTGCTTACCGTGGTGGAAATCTAGCGTTTCTGCTGAGATGTGTGGTTCTAGCGCGTCTTTCGCGTAAGGAAGAGCTGGTAGTTCAAATGCCATTGCTCAATTCTCCATTGATATGAAAGAGTTAACTCTTTCGATTGCTTCCAGTGATATTATTATTCATGGCTCGCTATGCTGCCAACCATGGTCAATTTGCTGACTTGGTTTCTAGTTTAGCAAGTTTTTACTTTATTAAAAGCATATTTCATCACTTTTATGTGAATTGTTAGTTTAGCTTTTTAACCGTTTTTTTTATATGGTTTTTATTCTTTTGGTTTGGGGTAGAATAAAGGCAATAAAAGCCGTAATCCATTAATGAGGAAGCAATGGAAACTATCGATAAAATCAAACAGCAAATTGAAGAAAACACTATTCTACTGTACATGAAAGGTTCTCCTAAGCTACCTAGCTGTGGTTTCTCTTCTCAAGCGTCTCAAGCTCTAATGGCATGTGGCGAAAAATTTGCTTACGTAGATATTCTACAAAACCCTGATATCCGTGCAGAGCTACCAGCTTACGCACAATGGCCAACTTTCCCACAGCTTTGGGTTGAAGGTGAGCTAATCGGTGGTTGTGACATCATTCTTGAGATGTTCCAAAAAGGCGAACTTCAGCCAATCATCAGAGAAGCAGCAGCGAAAGTTGCTGGCGATGACGCTGAGTAAGTTCCAGCCTTTTCGCTGAACAGTAAAATGAGGGGCCTTAATTAGGCTCCTTTTTTGTTGGAATTGATTGAGAGTCGACTCGATAAGGAACGAGAAATGAACGTCAAACTTCATTATGTACATGATCCAATGTGCAGCTGGTGCTGGGGATATAAGCCAACGCTGGAGTTACTAAAACAACAACTGCCTGCGAGCATTGATTTTAACTACGTAGTCGGTGGCTTGGCTCCGGATTCTGATGAACCAATGTCAGAAGAGATGAAAGGTAAGTTGCAAGCTATCTGGAAGCAGATCGAAGCCAAATTAGGTACAGAGTTCAATCATGAATTTTGGACTGAGTGTAAACCAGTTCGTAGTACTTACCCTGCGTGTCGTGCTGTTATTGCTGCGGGTTTCCAAGATCATTACGAGCAGATGCTTGAAGCGATTCAACACGCATACTACTTACGTGCAATGCTGCCACACAGCGAAGAGACACATAAGCAATTGGCTGAAGAGCTAGGCATGAATGTGCAGCAATTCGAGAACGATCTTGCAGGTAAGCTACTTGAGGGTGAGCTAGAAGACCAATTGAGCTTCAAACACGCGATGGGTGTGCATTCTTACCCAACCCTAATGCTTGAAGTCGACGGTATCTTCACTGAAGTCGAGCTAGATTACCACTCATCAGAAACGACACTTAAGTCGATAAGAGAAGTTCTAGTAAAGAGCGCTCCTACCGCTTAATTGACGATACTGAATCGTATTGTTCAAACCACTTCAAAGGCTTGTTCGTAAGAGTAAGCCTTTCTTTTATGCAACGGGTTTGGACTCAGGATCTAACCTGTCGGAGAAATCTCAGATACAAAAAAGACCGCACTAGGCGGTCTTTTTAAGTTTTGAACATTGATTCTGACTATAGAACCTAGTTATCTGCTACAGAATCATAGCTGCAATCCAACCGAATACGATCAGTGGGATGTTGTAGTGTAGGAACGTCGGTACAACGGTTTCCCATACGTGCTCGTGTTGGCCATCAGCATTAAGACCAGATGTGGGACCTAACGTTGAGTCAGAAGCCGGAGAGCCAGCATCACCAAGCGCTGCTGCTGTTCCTACTAGAGCAATAGTTGCCATTGGAGAGAAACCAAATGCTGCCGCTAATGGAACGTAGATAGTTGCAAGGATTGGAATCGTAGAGAACGAAGAACCGATACCCATAGTTACCAGTAGACCAACCACTAACATAAGTAATGCTGCTAGAGGTTTGTTGTCACCGATGCTTGTTGAAAGTGCTTCAACTAAAGATTCAACGCCACCAGTTTGCTTCATTACTGCTGCGAAACCTGCCGCGGCAATCATGATGAAGCCGATCATTGCCATCATGTGTACGCCCTTGGTGAAGACATCTTGTGTCTCTTTCCAAGCAATTACGCCACCGAAAGTGAAGACCATGAAACCAGCAAGTGCACCGATGATCATTGAACCCGTCGATAGCTGAACAGTTAGTGCGGCAACAATACCTGCCGCCGCTACTAGGATGTGCTTCTTGTTTATCTGTTTTGCTTCAGTTGAAACAACCGTGTGAGATGTTTCTTTGTATTGGCGAGGCTTACGGTAAGTGAAGAACACGGCCGTTAGAAGGCCGAAGATCATACCTGCAGCTGGTAGTAGCATTGCCATTGGTACTTGGCTCGCTACTACGCTTTCCAAACCGTTGTCGTGAAGGTTCTTAAGCAGGATATTGTTTAGGAAGATGCCACCAAAACCGATTGGTAATACCATGTATGGTGTAATCAGACCAAAAGTAAGCACACACGCAACCAAACGACGGTCTAGGTTCATTTTTGCGAATACGCCTAATAGAGGTGGAATTAAAATTGGGATGAAGGCGATATGTACCGGAATCACGTTTTGCGATGACATTGTCACTAGGATCAAAGACGCTAGGATGCCGTATTTAAGACCAGTCGATGCCGTGCTGTTCTCTTTGCCGTGAATGCGTTTAATAACACTTTGAGCAAGTAGGTCTGTGATACCAGAACGTGAGATAGCAACAGCGAATGTACCAAGCATAGCATAGCTAAGTGCGATAGTTGCACCGCCGCCTAATCCACTTTCGAAAGCCGCGACTGCGTCGTTCAAGCTCATACCAGAGGCTACGCCACCGATAATTGCACTGAACGTCAGAGCAACGACTACGTTTACGCGCATCAAAGCTAAAACAAGCATGATGCAAACTGAAATTACAACAGGATTCATATTATTCTCGGGATGTTGTGTTCTTTATTAAAGGTAATACGACAATACGTTTACCGATTCTATTTTTATTCTTCGTCTACAAGCGGCCAACCACCAAGGGCTTTCCATTTGTTTACTATGCCGCAAAATAACTCAGCGGTTTTTTGCGTATCATACAAAGCAGAGTGTGCTTCTTTGTTGTCAAAATCCATCCCTGCAGTACGGCAAGCTTTAGCCAAAACGGTTTGACCGTAGGCAAGACCACTAAGAGCTGCAGTGTCAAAAGTAGCAAATGGATGGAAAGGGACGCGTTTAAGCTTACAACGCTCACTTGCCGCATTGACGAAGTTTAAATCGAATGTAGCATTGTGAGCGACCATGATTGCACGACTGCAATCTGAAGCTTTTTGTTCTTTTCTCACTAGCTTGTAGATTTCTTTAAGGGCTTCTTGTTCAGACACTGCACCGCGTAATGGGCTAAATGGGTCTTTAATTCCGTTAAAGTCTAATGCTGCCTGCTCTATATTTGCGCCTTCAAAAGGCTCAATGTGAAAATGAAGCGTTGATGCTGGGTGCAGTTCTCCGTTTTCATCCATTTTTAATGTAATGGCACAGATTTCTAATAATGCATCGGTTTCTGCGTTAAACCCTGCGGTTTCCACGTCGATGACCACTGGAAAATAGCCACGGAAGCGTTTTTTTAGGGTCAGAGCTTCGTTTTCTACAATCATGTTAGCCCAAATAAGTGTGATTAAGGCTGCATTATTGCAGATAATAGCAGTGATAAAAACTAGGAAAGGGTAATAAATCACAAATTACCAAGCGCGTTTCGGCTTGATAATTGCATGTTTAAACTCAACAGAAATAGGCGGCAATTGGCTGCATTGTTAAACGAATTGCTTAAGAGATACTCCACTTTATGAAGAAACAACTCATAACAGGTTCAATGCTATTTTCGCTCCTTATGTCGTCATCAGTGATGGCACAAGAAAAGCGTTACGGAGCATCTCCTCAACAGTCGACATGGGAGATGGTGGCTAACACGCCCTTAGAGTGTCGATTAGTGCATCCTATCCCTAATTTCGGTGATGCTGAGTTCTCATCCCGAGCGAGTAAAAAAATCATTTTAGATTTTGAACTGAAAATGCGCCGCCCGATGGGTGCGACTCGTAATGTCAGCTTGATCTCTATGCCACCACCTTGGCGCCCAGGCGAGAGTGCCGATCGCATGACAACCATCAAGTTCTTCCAGCAATTTGATGGTTATGTTGGCGGACAAACGGCTTGGGGTATCTTGAGTGAACTAGAGAAAGGGCGCTACCCAACCTTTAGTTACCAAGAGTGGCAGAGCCGAGATCAGCGTATCGAAGTGGCGTTATCGTCAGTGTTGTTCCAAGAGAAATACAATGTGTTCAGTGACTGTATCGCGAACTTGTTGCCGTACAGCTTCGAAGATATCTCATTCACTATTTTGCATTACGACCGTAATAGCGATCAGCTAAACAAATCATCACGTAAAAGGCTTAGTCAGATTGCCGAGTATGTTCGTTATAACCAAGATATTGACCTTGTTTTAGTCGCGACCTACACCGATTCGGCAGAAAGCAAAGGCATTAGCCAAAACCTGTCAGAACGAAGAGCTGAGTCTTTAAGAGAGTACTTTAAATCTCTTGGTTTGCCGGAAGACCGCATTAAAGTGCAAGGCTATGGCAAGCGTCGCCCAATTGCTGATAATAGCTCGCCAATTGGTAAAGACAAGAACCGACGTGTGGTTATCTCCCTAGGTAGAACACAAGTCTAAGCTGGTAGCGAAAGACCTTAAATGAAAAAGCCCGTTAATATGACGGGCTTTTTGGAATCTGAAATTTTGTTAAATAAACTCGATATGTGCCTATAGACGGATTTGCTTAGTTGAGGCGGAAGCGAGCGATCATTTCGCAGTTAGTCGCGGTATCGATTTTTTCCACCATAGAGGCAATTTTAGGGTTTGGATGGCGTTTCATGAAATCGATAAGGGCTTTTTTACAACAGCCAATAGAATCAATAAAGCTAGCACATTGTGTATTGGGACACTGAGGGATCAGAGTCAGTACTTTCTCTGAAGCTAATTGAAGATATTTAAGTTCATACTCGGTATCACCTGCCCAGCGCCAGAATTGCGCAAGGTTATGACAAGATATCACAGAGATCAGTAACCGCTCATCAGCCTCTATATCTGTACGCTCAGTGATCTCCTCACTTAGGTTCAGTGCCTGCTGATAATGAAGAATACTTCGTACAGGATCGTCGAGCTGCAATGCCGTGTCGGCGAGTAACGTGTGTTTTTCCCATTCGCTAATCATTGTATTACCTCACTAATCAATAGGGGTTATAATTTAAATGATAATCATTATCAAGTAAAGTTTCATCAGTGCGGTTGTTAATAATATATAGGGCATGTTGACATTTTGAGCTTGTTTTTGCAGCGAGTTGCTGGGTTTATATGGAAGGATGAGACTTTGATATGTCGTTTGTTTGTAAGAGAAGTTGATATGTAGTCGTTAATAACCAGCAAACGCTGCCCAAAGGGTTCGGCAAAAAGCGTTTTTCTCTTTGTTGAGGCAGACTTGCTTAAAATGACTAGGCTACTTCTCCCTCGCCGCGATTAAAACGCTTTTCTCTCGAACAAAACTCAACCGAAAAACATCAACAAGCCCTAGAAAAGAATATCGATTGTGGGGAGAGTGATAAAAAAGAAGCGAGCATAGTGCTCGCTTCTTTGTTCATTTGATTAGCTTTTCTAGCCTAATCTTGCAAAGGTATTTAGGAATTAACCTTCTAGACCAGCGCTCGCTTGTTTGTTTTGAATCAGCTCAATCATGTAACCGTCAGGATCTTTAACGAATGCGATGTGTGTAGAACCGCCTTTTACTGGACCAGGTTCACGAGTCACGTTACCGCCTGCTGCTTTAATAGCGTCACACGTTGTGTAGATATCATCAACACCGATAGCTACGTGGCCGAAAGCAGAACCAAGGTCGTATTCAGTCGTACCCCAGTTGTATGTCAGCTCAATCACTGCACCTTGCGACTCATCGCCAAAGCCAACGAAAGCTAGCGTGTATTCGTACTCTTTGTTTTCGTTCTTACGTAATAGCTGCATGCCCATTACGTTTGTGTAGAACTCAATAGACTTATCTAGATCACCCACGCGTAGCATGGTGTGTAAAATACGACCGTTAGACATGATTTGCTCCTAGCTTTAACTATGTTTACGTTTTTGTAATTTTGTTTTCTGCCGCCGGACAATGGCAACATTGTTTAGCCAATAGGCTTGTGGTTCTGGTTTATGAACTTAGACTTCAGTTTTCTCTTTAAATATGGATTATGTTCACTATAACTTATTTTTAGGTAATTAGACGAACTAGCCAAACCCCCATGCTTCAAGGGAAGGAGAGCTTTCCTTGCACAAATATTATTTACAAAAATAGTCAATTTTGTAAAAGTCATAGGTTTTATAGGGTCACCCATCAGTGTTCATAGGTGACATTCTTTACAAAAAGAGCTGTAACGAAACTAAACTTGTTTATCTGATTCTTCTACAGGTTTCCTTGAGTATCTTAACAAGCTCTTTCGCTAAACCGTTTTGTTGCACGAATTTTATGTATAAGTTCATCCGTTACCCCTAAACCAAACGTAGATGTTAGGTGTTGCTCTGGGTAGAAGGATAGAATTTCTGACGCCGCATCACCACAAAGATACCAAGTCGCCTCCAAAGCTTGAGAATGAGCGATCATCTTTCGTATAGGATCATTGTCCCCTATATGTAGATTCAAAGCTCTATCTGGTGCTAGTTCATCTTCAGCAAGTAATCCACATTCAATGAACAATGAGCGTTTGTATTGATTGCCTAAAGGGTACAACTTAAAACCAGACTCAATAGCTGCACTACGAAGTTTTTCGACACATATGAGATCGGGTTTAACAACTTTAAGCAAATTAGTGCGTGGATTAGTACGCCATTTTTCGTAAGCAAGCAAAACTCTTTCATTGCTCTTGATGTAACTCTGTGAGTAAAAAAGGCTAGAGGTATCAAAGTACAGAATTTTCATTAGTTTCTTAGCTCTTCGGTTCTAGATCTGAGCATAGTATCTAATATGATTAATGCCTTAGGAAAAGACAAGCTGCTCTAGTTTGTACATGTTACACATTCTTGTTTTTTAAAACACCATAGAAATACTCATATAGCCCAAATCTAAATTGGCGAGTCGAGCTAGCGGCGTTTTTGTATAGCCGCCCTTGAAAGTCCAACTCCATAACAGAGCAATCTTTCCAATGCTCAGCATTTTTACTGTAATCCAACTGTCCTAACACTTTCCCTGCTATTTTTAACTGTTCTTTCGAAGCGCTATTGGAAACTAGTTGATGTATTGTTAGCCCTAGCGCTTGCCAAACCTGAGGAGATAGTTGGTATCCCGATCGGTTGCGGACAAATGCTTGTTTCTGAAGCTTAAGCCACTCCGCTAAGAACGTTACAATTAAATCGACGTAGCCTTCAGAAAGTACTGAAGTGAGGCTTTCTCCAGTTGCTAAAGTGATGTCTTTGGACATCTTGCTGTATTCTTGTGTTCCTATTCCTGCTACAGCGCCGACGGTCGTTTTAAACAAGACATAGTGTGTAGTGATGTAACGCTCTGATACTTTTACATGTTTTGCGTCAGACTTAACACCACCATAAGACTGCATTCTCGTTTCAGCAATAATCTGTTCAATGAAAGGTTTCAATGGGTAATTCACATCGGATATAGCACCTTTGCCATCACTTAGGTGTGGCAGGCTCATCGAAGAATCAAAAATCTGACTCTGTTTAAATAGCTTGACAATATCATCATTATTCAAGCCTTGCTGATCATCAAAAATGACACGCACTTCTATACTTTCCATCGCTATACGCTGTCTAAGTTCGCTCTTAGAGTTAGCTTGATCAACAGTGAGTCTTGAACTGAAGAGAAATGTTCTAAGCCCCAATGTTTTACAGATAGCAACCAAACTCAATACGTTACCCACAATATGAGTTTCAGAACAGTCGTACTCCAAAGAGGATACGAGACTGCATCCTCCTTGAAGTTTTGGCTTGCCCTTAACTGCGAATGTTAGTGTTAATGGTGCGATCGTGGCGCCATTGGATACTTGTTTTTCTAGTTCTGCTTGGATCATTTGAACTTTGTCGGAATTTGTTGAATTCACAGCAGAATCCTTAATCCACCTTAATTCAGGTAAAACTCTAGCGACAGAAAAGTAAGAACTAATTTCCACAATAGGCATTGTCGTAATGAGGGTTTTTGTAGCTAGCTCTTTTGGTGAGAGTAGCATTCCATTAATTTTTTTTTGTGAAAGTTTCAATTCTTTTCATCCAGTTAACCAACATCCGGAGTTTAAATTAAAAATAGAATTTGATCCGACATGCATGTCGGATCAATAATTGGTGTCATCACTCTTAAAAAACCACTGTTCTAGAATTTTTTGCAGCAACCTAGATAGAGAATGACTACATGGAAAACAAAAAAATAAATAGCTCTGACGAGATATCTAACGAAGCTTTGGAAACATCAATTGTTCATAGCTTGGTTGAGAGGTATGAAGATAAGGAGGAGGGCAGTTATCTTGCAAGTTCAAAACGATTAGTCAATACATCTACAACTTTACTCAACTCCAACCAAGTAGAAGACATCTTTAAATCAAAAGCTCGTTATTATTCAGGGATTAGAGCGGTTCAAACCACTCTAAAACATACTGTACTTTATATTACTCCTCAAATAGCAAGAGATATGCTTAGATTTTCGCAGCGCGGTGCAATTAATGCGAAAAACAAGAACCGAAAGTTGAGTAAAGTAAAAGTCAAAAAGTACGCAGAGGATATGAAAAGTGGACAATGGTGTTTGACTGGTGAACCTATTATCATTTCTAATGACGGAGAGATACTAAATGGGCACCATCGTTTGGAAGCATCATATGAAGCTGGGGTAGGTTTCATTGCACCTGTAACTTATGGTGTAACAGATGAACTTTCTTTTGCTCATATTGATGTTGGCAATATGCGCTCACGTTCGCAAGTATTAGAAATGGCAGGAGTTAAGGTGAATGCCAAAGTATTGTCTCGTGTGGCGATGCTATCAAAAGCGTTTGAAATGACGCAGAACCCTTATGCGTTTCGAGGTACTCAAGGAACTTCTTTCCAGCCTGCTGAAATATTAGCTTACGTGGAGAAAAACGAAGAGCTCGCACTATCTGTAGATTTCGTCGCAAATGTTGTAAAACGGCATAAGCTTGAAAGCCAAGCATCAGAGGCTATCTATGCATTTGCGCATTGTTTGATAAAGCAAAAGCTTAAGGATGCTCGGAAAAACCAATCATTACCACTATCTCCTGAAACCTACCTAACTCGAATTATTTCTTCTCTGGGTCTTGAGTCCGAAGACGATATTGAATATCAAGTTCGTAACTATCTCCAGTCACTAGTAACTGAATCAAGTTCTTACTCATTACTTTGTAAGCTTTCTGCAATATTTAAAGGTTGGAATATGCATTTAGGTATACCCGTTGTTGGTAATAAAGTGAGCGTACGCCGAGTTGCTCGTTTCAGAAGAGATGAGGATGGGAATAAAATACCTCTCCCATCAGCAGGTAATATCAATGAATCGTTTACTGTCCCATGTATTAAAAGAGGAGTGACGCCTAAGCGTATTTCTCAACAAGCTAATATGAAAGCATCATGAAGGAAGCTGAACGAGTAGTCCCAGATTTAGAGAAGTTTGGCTTCCATGAAGATGTTCCTTTTTTAGTTGTAGACCCTTCTAGTCTGCCTGATAACATCAAGCGTGCCTTGGATGGATTTATGATAGGACAAACAGTTCCTCATAGTATTTACATCTATGCTCATGATTATGAGTTCTTTCAGCAATTAGTTAAATCAGGTTATATAAAGGTAGAGTAAAACTTAAAAGATAAGTGGTGGAGCCTTTGTTCTACCACTCAGTTGATCAGAACTAGCAAACTATTGAGTAAATATCTCTAAGATAAAGTCTTAAATGAAGTTGAGCACCTTCTTAACATTTGTAATCACTTAATGAGATCCAGAGTGGTTGGGAAAGCCGTGTGTAATTAGTAGAATATGGGAAGTTTTTATGCCACACGGAGCTCAAATGCAGTTATGCGGAAGTACATTGCCTTAGATCGTCAGTTTTTTCCGGTAATAGAAAGTCACAAGGACTCTGAAGAGCTAGATGTTTCTCTTAGTTTGGGAATCAATAAAGCTGACAATTGGAAGTCTCTATTAAATGAGTATCGTACTGTAATTTTAGCCGAGGCAGGCGCTGGTAAGACGGTCGAATTGATGGAAATGGCGAGTAAGCTTTCAAATGAAGGGAAGCTGTCTTTTTTTATTCGAGTTGAAGATATTGACCGTAACTTTGATGATGCTTTCGAAATAGGTGATGAAGATGAGTTTGAAGACTGGCTTAACTCAAATGATGAGGCTTGGTTTTTCTTAGACTCGGTGGATGAAGCAAAACTAGCTCACCCTAGAGCTTTTGAAAAAGCTATTAAACGTTTTGCAAAAGGAATCGAGAAAGGAGCTAAGCGGGCTCATATTTACATTTCTAGTCGCCCATATAGCTGGCGTGCCAAGTCAGACAAAGCTCTAGTAGATGTTCATCTATTCTACCCATCTTCTAGTCCTCAAGAAGATGACGACAAAAAACATCCTAAAAGTGCATTAAATATCTATAGCTTACGACCGTTAAACCGAAAGATGGTTTATACCTACTGTATCGAAAGTGGAGTTAACAACACTGATGAACTCCTCGATGAGGTTGAACGGTTAGGCCTGTGGAATCTCGCAGAAAGACCTTTTGATTTGGATATCATCATAACGAAGTGGTTGGATGATCAATCTCTTGATGGACGACTCCATCTGCTGCAACACAGTGTTGATGTTCGTCTTAATGAGGTACATAACAATGCTCGGAAGCCTCTCAACTTAGACAAGGCTCGTGAGGGAGCTCAACGGTTAGCTGCTGCTGTTATTTTAACGGGTAATGTAGGGATCAATGTGCCTGATGCCGAAAAGGTAAAACAAGGAATTGATGCCGACATCATTCTGTACGACTGGGAACGAGAAGACGTTAAGTCTTTACTTGAGTGTGGTTTATTTAATGACATTATTTACGGTGCAGTAAGGTTCCGACATAGAGATATTCGTGAGCTATTAGCAGCACAGTTTTTCGCTGGTTTATTGAAAGAAGAAGGTTTGCGTTCCCAAATCGAGTCTTACTTTATTAGGGAAGTTTTCGGTGAAACTGTTGTTACCCCTTTATTTCGTCCAATATTACCCTGGTTAATTTTATTTGATGAGCGTATGCGAGCGAAGCTCTTGGTTATCAAGCCTGAAATTGCTTTAGAGGAAGGCGACCCTTCTCAGTTGCCGTTGTCAGTAAGGAGACAAATCCTTTCTGATGTTATAGCTCAAATTGCCAATGATACAGATGACCACTCTGCTCGAGACAACGCTGCTATTGCCCGAATGGCACAGCCAGATCTAACGAATGATGTACTCAACCTTATTCGCAAATATGAAGACAATGATGATGCGATGTTTTTCCTTGGCCGTTTAGTTTGGCAAGGGAGGATGAGTTCATGCACCGAATCACTTATAGAAATTTCTGTATCTAGCAAGCGAAATAAGTATGCCAGAATTGCGTCAGTACGAGCTGTATTAACTTGTGGTAATGAAGAGCAAAAAGCTCTTGTTTGGCAAGAGATTATTAACAGAAGGGAAATCCCTAGAGACCTACTAAGTGAGTTGGTTGACCATACTGTACCCAGCGAAGACTCTATTAAATATCTAGTTGAATCAGTTCATCACGTAGTTAAGCCCAAAAGGTTTGAAGTATCGCTCTTGGATCGAACGCTGCTTGGTTTTATCGAGAGAACAGAAATCAAACTTATTCCTGAATTGCTAAAAGGGTTAGGTAGTTACCTTAGTATTGCTCCTTTCATAGAGAGAAGAGAATGTAGGGTATCTAAACAATATGCATGGCTGTTTGGTTCTGCCATCAAGTGTTTGGAAAAGCTAGTGGTCAATAGAGAACCATTCGCCTTGTCAGAGCTTTCGCTATTCATTATGGCAAATGTATCAGCTTTGCAGTATTGGAGGGAGGGGAACTTCAATGATGTTGAACATGACCTCGGTAATCTAGTACCTGAATGGCAAGAGCTGAATGATGCGCTTTATTGGCATAGCATCGAGAATGCAAGAAAACATCTAAGTGAGAGAGATAGGCCCCTGACTGATGATTTTCACATCTCATATTTAAAACATTTTTGGGCTTTCAATCGTGATGATTTCTCAAGGTTATTATCATTTGTTGGCACTCGCATTGATCAAGATGACAGATTAGTCGCACTGAATGCTGCATTCAGGCTCTATAAACAGTTAGGCTCACCTGTAAACATGCTAGAAGAGCTTCGTATTGCTGCCCTTGGTGAAGAAATCTTAGTTTCACGATTAGAGAATTTGTTAAATCCGATAACTTCTGAATCAACACTAAGGTACGAAGCTAAGCAAGCGAAGTACCGCCGACAAGCAGAAAGAGAACGAAAAAAGAGAGAAAGTAGCCGAATAGAATGGATACAGTCACTACAAGAAAATCCGTCTCAGATTTCGACCCCAAAGGTAAAATCTGGCGAAATTACTAACAATCATGTCTGGCTATTAAGTGAGCTAGAAAAAGATAGTTCAGCCACAAGTCGAAGCAGTACAAGTCAATGGGAGCGGCTAATTCCTGAATTTGGCTTGCAAGTAGCAAATGCATATAAAGAATTTTGTATGAAACATTGGCCAAACTTTCGCCCACAGTTGCATTCAGAGGAGGAGATTGACAATTCAATCCCGTATGCATTGCTATTTGGCTTAGCAGGGTTAGAAATTCAGGCAAAGGAAGACTCTGAGTTTCCTAAGTCTTTGAGTATTGAAGACCTTGGAACTCTATTGCGCTATATAACATGGGATATAAATGGATTCCCTAGCTGGCTTGAGGTGGTGCATCGAACCTATCCAGAGGAAACAAATAAGGCCATTCTCAAAGAGGTGTTTTGGGAGCTAGATAAAAATAGTAAAGCCAAAGAGGTTTCAAGCCACATTCTACACGACTTGGTGTATCACGCTCCTTGGCTCAAACAACACCTTGCTGACGCTGTATTTGAGTACCTAATCAGTTCAAGAAATCTAATCCAAGCCAATAAGGAGTACTGCTTACGACTCTTGATTGAAGGTGGTATCAGTGCCGAACAACTTTCTTTGCTAGCCCAAAAATACATATCAGCAAGTCAAGATGACACTCATGAAACTGCGTGGTGGTATGCGCTATTAGTTGACAGTGAGCCCAACCGAGGAATCCCTGAGTTGGAGAAGTGGCTAGCCACGCTTAGTCCTGAACTGGCAACGAATGCTGCGGAAGTATTTATGGAAGCGCTGTTAGGTGGTAGGAGTTCACATCGTTCTCTTTATAATGTGGGACGGTTCAAAGTGGTAGCTCACTTGAAAGCTTTGTACATTCTGATTCATAAATACATCAGAGTAAGTGAAGATCTTAAGCGAGCTGGTACAGGAGTCTATAGTCCCACAACACGAGACCATGCTCAGGAAGCAAGAGATATGTTGTTCAACTACTTGGTTGAGATTCCCTCTAAGGAAAGCTATTACGCATTGATACAGTTGATAGAGGACCATCCTGATGAATCATATAGGCCGTGGATGAGAAAGAATGCATACAAAATGGCAGAAGCATATGGTGATGCTTCTTTATGGTCAGATAATAAATTCAAGGAGTTTCATAAAAATAAACAGATCTTTCCTGAGTCGCACAGGCAACTATTCGAATTAGGTGTTCAACAAATCCTTTCGATAAAAGATTGGGTAGAGAATGGTAATGATAGCCCATGGATTACATGGCAAAGAGCGACCAAAGAAAATGAGGTTAGAACGCTAATTGCTGCCGAGCTAAGAAAAAGTGCCAAAGGATATTACACAATCGCAGAAGAGCCAGAGTTAGCCAACGAGCAAAGGATGGATATTTGGCTTGCTAACCCGAAAGTCACCTCTCCAGTGCCGATTGAGTTAAAGTTACTTGATAAAGGTTGGAGTGGCCCTGAATTGTGTGAGCGGCTTCGAAATCAACTCGTTGGTGATTATCTCAGAGAGGGAACTGCTGGTTGTGGTGTATTTCTTTTGGTATCACAACAGTTGAGCAAGCACTGGAAGATAGGCGGTAAGCTAGTAGGTACTGATAAACTCGCTTCAGCACTTAAAGATTATTGGAAGTCGATTTCACACGGATATGTAGGTATTGATGAGATAGAAGTAATAGTCATTGATATGAATAAAAGGGCTTTAGTCTCTGAATCATGATGTCGCCGTTACGGTAAATTGGTATTCGAACAGCATACGTCTAAGTTTTTAATTTTAATAGATAAACTCTAAAAATCACTGGTGCATTCCTGTTCAACATTGAGCTTCCTGCTATGGCTAGCTCAATCACGTTTTTCTCTGAATCTTGGACGGGATCTAAATCAAGAGTTCCCTTACACGCACTGTGTTATATTGTGCCAATGGTGCAAGTTGTTGCACCTGGTTCTACGATGGTTATTGTATAGATAAATATACGCATTGGGATAAGTTTAGAAGGCTTTAAATGGGACACTTAGCGAACGAAGATATGTTCTTTCAGTTAGAAGAGCATCTGAAATGTAGTGAACAAAACTGGTTAATGGGGGCAGGGATCAGTTTCGACGCAAACCTACCATTAATGTACCCACTTACTAATAAGGTGAAGAAGGATCTTAGTAAGACTCACTCAAAACTGTACAACGATATAGTTGAGCCTCTGTTTAATGAATTGCCGGAACAGTGCCATATAGAGCACGTTTTAAGTCACCTTGGTGACTATGCCGCTTTGGCTGAAAGGAGTAAGGATAATAAGGTGTTTATTAAAGGTACCGAGACCCTTTTATCCGACCTTGAAAGTGTACATAGCGCTGTTTTGGATTCAATCGCCTATGTAATTCGTAGTGGCTATAGAGAAGATGGAGAGACTTTTTTAGAGGGGTCAATATCCGAGCCGATTGTAGACATCAATGCTCATCTTGATTTCATTAATGTTCTTTTCAATCATGCGTCAGCTGGCGTTCATCAGCGACGGAAGGCAGTCAATATCTTTACTACCAATTACGATACCTTACTAGAAGACGCTTTAGCATTGAATAAAGTGCCTTACTGGGATGGTTTTGCAGGTGGAGCAGTCGCATACCGTACACAAAGATATGGTGAGCCAGTCCCTTCTAACGGGCAGCGGGCAAACGTAATAAAAATGCATGGCTCTATAGACTGGTTCTTATGCGAAAAGGGTTATGTTTGGAGAGTAAGAGAGAATGATATTTATCCAGAAACTCAACGGAGAGTATTAATTTACCCGCAAGCTACGAAATACATTGCGACTCAGCAGGATCCTTTCTCCACTCAGTTTGATCTGTTTCGTAAATCCTTAAACTCAAGCAACAGCAATGTGTTGGCCGTATGTGGGTATAGCTTTGGCGATGACCATATAAATAATGAAATTGAGTTTGCTTTATCTAAAGAAGAAAACAAAACCGTATTGATAGCTTTTTTAGAATGTCGAACTGAAATACCTCCGTGTCTTGATAGGTGGAGGAGTGACGAAAAGTTTGGGAGAAGAGTTCTTATTGCTTCTTTGAACGGGCTATATGTAGGTGACTCAGGGCCTTTTGGGCGGAAAGATGGAGAGGACTATTGGTGGACTTTCAAAGGGGTTACGTCAATCTTAAAGAATGGGTGTGAGGTATAGAATGTTTACACCAATTGATGAGTTAAGGATAGGACAGGTTGTCGAAGTTTCTGGCACCAAAATTAAGGTAGAAATATCAGATCAGGTTTCCGAATTAACTAGAAGCTTTGATGGGCGAGTATATTCTATTGGGCAAATAGGCAGTATGGTCAAAATACACTATGGAAGGAAAGTGATTTTTGGTTTAGTGACTATGCTTCGGATGCGTTCAGAAGAATTAGCTGAAGAAGGCAAGCCAATAAGTGCAGACTCTGATCAACGCCTTATGGAAGTACAACTTTTGGCAGAAGGAAACTGGAATTCAACGCATGAGACGCTGGCATTTAGGCGAGGAATTAAAACTTACCCTCTCCCCAAACAAGGTGTGTTTTTGCTAACCACTGACGAGGTTGCTTGCGTATATCGTTCTGCTGAAGGCGTTAGAGATGAACAGGTTGACCCATTAGTTCCATTTGCTGTGTACAGTGCATCTGAATCTACAGCTTGCCGAGCAAATATTAACAAAATGTTTGGTATGCATTGTGCCGTATTAGGATCAACGGGGTCTGGTAAGTCAGGAACAGTTGCTGCAATCATCCATAGTGTCCTATCGCACAAGCATGAAGGGGCTGAGTTATCCCCGCAGATAGTTGTTATTGATCCGCATGGTGAGTATGGCGCTGCATTTAAAGAGCGATCTATTCAATACCAAGCTTACAATATTGTTTCAGAAGAAAATGAACAAGAGGAAATTAGGCTACCTTACTGGTTAATGTCTAGTGATGAGTTTACGAGTTTAGTTATTGGAAAAACTGAAAGTAGTGCGACGAGTCAGAACAATGCTGTTCATAAGGCTTTGGCTCATGCAAGGATGGTTGCCGCAGGACTAATTAAACCATGTCGAGATAATTTTGGTGGTGATCAATTTATTCTTGATGAGCCAGAACTATGCGATGGGAAAGATACTTCCGATTTACTGGAGTTTGATCGAGATAAGCCGAGACCATTTTGCTTGGATGAGTTTGAAAATCATGTCAAATATATTCAAGGTGGCAGAATAAACAAAGGTAAACATGAGAGCATGACTGCTTCTGAGTTGGCAAAATCTCCGGTCCTTTCAGTTTTAGACAAATTGAAAGTGTTACGTAGAGATACACGACTGTCTTTTATGATGGAGTGTTGGAAGGAAGATAGTAGTATCAAGCTTCATGAAGTTATAAATCAGTTTGTTGGAGCTCCTCAACAAGTAGGAAAAGATATTCGTATTATAGACATATCTGGGTTGCCAAATGAAGTTGCAGGTCCATTGGCTGCTTTGATTGCCAGATTGCTCTTTCAATACAAAGTAATTCAAACTCAGGACGAAAAGGAAAAAGATCCAATTCTACTCGTATGTGAAGAAGCTCACCGGTATGTACCAGATCATGGAGAGGCTCAATATGCTGCTGCACAAGGTGCTATTAGGCGTATAGCTAGAGAAGGGCGAAAGTATGGTATTGGCTTAATGTTAGTGAGTCAGCGTCCTGCTGACGTTGATAGTACAGTCATTTCGCAATGTGGTACATGGGTTGTTCTACGGTTGACTAACTCTGCTGATCAACAGCACGTCGCAAGGTTTTTACCCGATGGTTTGTCCGGTATGGTTGGAGCATTGCCCATTTTGTCTCAGCAAGAAGCTATATTCGTTGGTGAAGGAGCTGCGTTGCCCTCAAGAGTTCGGATTAATGATTTAGAAGAAAGTCAGTTACCAAAATCCAATACTATTCCTTTTGCTAATGGCTGGGCTAAAGGGCGTTTGAGTGTAGAGGAGATCGAACAGATTGCGGTTAGAATGTGTTTATAATTCAGCACAGCCATACTTACTAAGGCGTTTCCTTGTTATTGGACTTTATGTGTTGAAAAATCAAGGAAATGGCTTTACTTTTTCTTAGTTTAACTGTATGCTCAACCTCCCAAGCAGAGCTTGGGAGGTTGAGCATACAGTATTTGTTGGTTTTTTGCCCTTAAGTTGTTGTTTTTTAAAGGTTTTTTTGCATTTTTGCGGCCCAAGCTAAGACTTAATTTATTGTCATTTCTTGCTTCCAAACGCTTGGTTTATAGACTAAGTAGTCTATGGTTCTTTTTTGACCCATTTTTGCCTCTCCTATCTTAATTAGCTCTCTTGTGACCCAGTCCGCGCTCTTTTAGTTCTTATTTGAGCTTATTGTCTCTTTCAGCCCAGTAAAAAGTTCATAATTGACACAGAACTTCTTTACTTAGGTCTTGAGTGGTCTTATATTGGTGAATATATAATATAAGGCTCATTTAAGATCCGTGGTGTAGGCAAGATTATGAACCCAAAAGTGTTACAACTACGAGAACAGGTGAACTCACTTGAATCTCATATGCATTCTGTTCTTGAAGAGCTATTGCACAATATTGAAGATTCCGTTGACCGTCCTATATCGACTTATCCTATCTACGATAAAGATAGTCTGGTTGCTGATATGCGACAGCGTAAGAAAGCAATCTCATTAGAAGAATTAGAGCTACAAACTGATATTTCTAGTTCAACTATAAAGCGCATGCTTAAAGATCCTAGCAAAACGTCGCTAGATAATTTTTTAACAGTTGCTAATGAGTTAGGTATGAAGATATGGATAGAAAAGTAAGAGTTCTGCTGTATGGCAAGTTCTGCGGTGTACTGTCCCAAGATGCACATGGTTTTACGTTTGAGTATGATGCTTCTTATAAGGGGCGAAGCTTGTCACTGAGTATGCCACTAGATGAAAAGCGATTTGAAAGCAAAGAGTTACACCCCTTCTTTCTAAGCCTTGCTCCAGAAGGTTGGCTTAAAAAGCGTTACTCTGAATTACAAAAAATTGATGAAAATGATCCTCTTGGTATGCTTTTGTCTAATGGCAAAAACTTACTTGGCGCAGTGCAACTGATGAGGTTAGAAGAGTATGTATCCTAGTAAGAAAAGCCTTATAAGCTTAGTCGATCTCAATGATTCTAATCGTGAGCAAGAAGAATATAAGAAGGGTGAAATAAAAGCTTTACTTGGTGCTAGTAAGTATAAAATACGTTTGCCTTTTACACGTGATGAGTTTGTTAGTGAACTACCAAAGAAACAGAAAGGGATGAGTATTTCTGGCTATCAGCCAAAGCTATCGTTAGCAATTAACGATGAAAATGAGCTCGGAGTTGTAGAAGACAAGGCTTTGTTTATTCTTAAGCCTTCTCCAGCGGAGTTTCCGTATTTAGCGGAAAATGAGCATGCAACTATGTTGGTTATGAAAACGCTTGGCTTTGATTTACCTCCGTTTGGTTTGGTTCGCTTTAGTGGACAGGACGAAGACAGTGAGCGGGCTTTTATTATTAGACGTTATGACCGTTTAAAATCAGGCGAAGAAGCTATTCATCAAGAGCAACTGGATGCAGCAATGAGTGTTAGCGAAAAGTACGGGAAGATAAAAGATGATGATGAGGGCTATATTAGCTACGAACAGGCCTGTAAATTTTTAATCACCAATATAGACAGTAGCTTACCCTTCAAAAGGGAGCTGTTTAATCGGATACTAACAGCATACTTCCTTGGTAACAATGATCTCCATTTGCGGAATATTGGTTTACTTTTGCCAGAGATAGGCGATACACGACTGACGCCGATTTATGATTATGTATCTATAGCCCCTTACCCTGACTATATTGCTAATGAAACTTCGTTAGCATTGCCGCTTCTAGCTACCGAGGAAGGAGAAAATGGAAACACTAGTGGCTATGCATCACACTGCACCTATACGGGGTATGATTTTCTTACGTTTGCAGGCAATATTGGAATTAATCCAAAGTTGGCTAAAAAGTTAATTGAAGAACTTTGTGCAAAGACCGAGAAAATTAAAAATATATACCGGAATAGCTTCATGCCTGAAGAGCATATTATGAAGGTGATAGAGTGGATAGATAGTCGGAATAACTACTTAAGTCAACTGGAACACGTAAATATCGAATAACTCTGCTAGGGCATAGGCTGTGGAACGCTAATAGGATAGATGCCTAGTTTGTAAACTATAAGAACGTTTTTCAATTGTGGAGGTTAACTTAAATGCCTCATCCATCGAGACCAATAATAAGCCTCAGTCTGGAATAGGACGTTTCTTCGTGAATGACGAAAGCTTACAAACTTTCATGCTTTTTCTCGATAGCTTCTAGTAAGCAGTTAATAGCCACTAGAGGCCATTCTAGTGGCTCTATAGTAGTATCCGACAAAAAACTAGATTCATAAGTATTACTACTTTTTCGACTCAATATCTGCCATCGTTTTCTGTAAAACTTCCATCAGGTTAGGGTCGCTCTGAGCAATATTTACTATTTTTTGAATGAAAGCTTGTAGATAGCCGACTTCGTCTCTTGCGATATCTAGCTCCGCTTTTGTTTGAACTAATTTTTCTTTTAAATCAATATCTTGCTTAGTTAGGCTTAATGGTGAAGTATTATCAGAGCATATAGGCCTACCTTTTAGTAAGAGCTTCTTGCGCTTATACTCTCCTTTTATATTGAGATATTTATCAAGAGTCTGTCGGGTTGTAGTTATTTCTAAGCTAGACTCAATTTTGGTTACCAATAATTCCCAAGTTAACTTTCCTTCCCAAGCCCTGATTAAAGCTTGGATGGATATTTGTTGGTCAATATCTAGAGATTTATTCGCCATAAGCGTTATCCAATACTGTTTCTAACAAAACTTAGAAGATTGCTTTTAGCTGTGTCGTTATCTGCTTCAGTTTTATCATTGAGAGCAATGCGAAGTGCTTTTTCTACATCCGGTAATGATAGTTTTCTCTCCTTGACGGCTTTGGTATCCAAATCTGTAATCCGCATGGTATTTGAGCGTGATATATACCGCACTATACATCCTTCTTTGATTGACGTATCGGAAAGGACTTCGACTAAGTTTCTCATTAAAGACGTGTTTTTATAGTGAGTTTTGTACCATTCTTGCATACCATTACTGGTAGAAAAGTTAATTGAATTGCTGACTTTCTTCAAATTGTGAGTTTGGATTTTTATATCTTTTTTTAACAGATCTATAGCTTCTGTGTCATGGGTAATATGGCATGAAGAAGGGCACAAAGTACATTGAGTCTCAAACTCGGTCATGTATGTACAAGGTGACAAGGTTAGGTTCTGTACACAAAATCCAACCTCTGTAACGAGTGTTGGAGATAGATTTTCTATAGCTTCATCGTATTGGCTTTTACTTTGTAGCCGCTTACTTATATGGGCGTTAACTTCATTTTCGGTACTTTTTTTAAATAAGATGTCACTGATCACGGAAGAATTTTGAGCATCTGTAGTATGTATATACGTTAACGTTTGTTCTACACTTTTTCGACCTGATAACATAGATATTAGGATGTGAGGTAGCCCATTTTTATCCAATAGGTCATTTTGCCAATGTCTAAATTGATGTGGACTAATAGAAAAATCTGATGAAAAACCATGCCTTTCAAAAATAGATTTTGATGATGACTTATTTTTACTCAATTCTTTTGAAAATAATAACCCTAATGAAGAAATTGGTTTCAGATAAAAAGGTGATCCACTCTGGCTATTGAGTTGACTTTCAGTATATGTAAAAAGTGCATTTTCATATGTGACAAACTTTTTCTGACTTCTGTTATAACCTGTTATATTTTCTTGATTTGACTTTATAGTAAAGCTTTGAAATTCTGAAACGGTTAATTCTTTTTTACCTGCGGAGTATTTTTTAAATGCTCGTTTTCCAAATAGCATGTTACCGGTTAAAACTTTTGTATAGGGACATTTATGAGCGAAAAATAATTTATCAGATAGGGTTAAATCAACAATTGGCTTGATGTACTTAGGTTGATGGCTAGCCCTTGTTATATTTATAGAGCCTTTTGTATCAGAAGTTACTCGTAAGTTTTTATAAGTACCATCAAAGAAGCCGAGCAAAAAACCTAGGTGTATTAAATTTGTTGGTTTATCCATTGCTGGATTTAGCTCGCGCATATTTTCAGGACTAGGTTGAAAGTCTTTGAGGATACATTCTAATGCTAGTGAGGGCTTTTTGTAGAATCGTGCTAGTACTCTTGCTGGCTCTGTTACTATTGAAGTATAATGTAACGCTTTATCAATACTTTCTGCCATTTCAGCGTTAATATGATTCTGGTAGTCATTATATCCTTTTGAACCACGCCAATTAAGATAGTATACAGTTTGTTTTTCTCCATTTAATTCTTCAACATGAGAATGCAAACGTTGATTTGTTAACAAGCACTGTTCTGCTGCTGCTCTATTCGGTGATGCCATGGCAAGTGCAGCCATAGTGCAAACAAAGCTATCTCTTTGACTCTTCCATATGGCTTTATCTATTTTCAAACTGCTACTGCCATTTTTGTCATCTTTATAGGAAGGTATAACATCATAAAAGATAGCTCCCAATGCGAGAAGTACCTTTTCGTTAGGTAATTTTGATTTCTCCATTATTAATGCATCATCACCATATTTACTTCTAATATCAGTCTTTCTTATATTTATTATAGGCTGTATGCTCAAAGGGACCATTTTATGTTTGTGCAGCCAATTGATGAAAAAAGGCACCTTTGCTGGATTTTTCATTTTATTAATAACAAGTTGTATTTTTTTATTATCCACAGATGAAATGTTTTCGTTAAGTTCAAGAAGAAGGTATTTGGCTGTGGTGACTTTATCTTTTTTGTAACTATGACCAATTTTTTCGTTTACCACGTCGAGAGCATATGCAAATATTAGTTCATGCACTCCAGTTTCTATCCTATCACTCTGCGTGAATTTAGAACCAATATTTGCATTGGGCTGGTTTTTGTTGTTAAAACAAAAGTTAATTTTCTTACCTTTGATGTCAGTGAATGTAATAGCAATATCATCCCATGTAGCCTGTTCTCCTGTGGGATTAGTAAAGCCAATTAAAGGCTGTTTTTTCTTCTCTGCAATATAATCAAGTTGATTATCTATATAACGGTTTATAATGCTCATCTACTATCCCCAATCTTCAAGGTCTTCCTTTCTTCGCAAATTGCTATGGTTGCTTCAATATAGAGGACTACCATTTGAAGTCGCTTTATAGTAAATGGGTGAGCGGATTGACTATTGATAGCTAGTTTTCGTTTTGCTTTATCTAGGTATTGTTTATGATTCGCTGTCTCAAGGGGTCTAAAATTGTCACAAGGATAGCATGCCATCGGTACACCACCTTTTGATTGGCAGCTTGAGCAGTTGGATGGATTAAGTTTATATCCAATTTCTTCATCAAAAGGGCTTTTCACACTAAAGTCTTTATGCTGTTTTAATTCCTCTACTGATATGGAGTCAAAACGGTGGATTATTCTATTTCCGGCATAAGCTTTGTCAATAGTAATGCGTTCTTGAAATTTAAGGTCCAAATATGGGTAGATCGCCTCAACGGTAACTCCTGTAATTGCCGCAATTTGTGCCGGGCTCAGTCCCATTAAGACGGCTTGCGACAACTGAGTATGTCGCCAACGGTTACTACCTAGGTTCAATGGCTTTGTTGGTATTCGGTCACTTTTTACTTTTAGTACGGATGTGAAGAGGTACCTTATACCATTTGAAATTGAATCAGAAGATACATGAAATGCTTTTGATGTGTTACTGAAAGCACTAAATAATTCTTTTTTACATGTAAATTTAGTCAAAAAGATGCTTTTATCTGGTTGTAGTGGTAAGCACTTCATCAACGTTTCTATTTCTTGGTTAGTTAGTTCGATATTTAATTTATTAATCACTCTACGGAAGTTTGATTTATAAATCTTGTAATATTGAATCAATAATTCCGAGAGTTCAGGACTTAGTCGATGAGAGCGTGATTCTGCATCGTAACGAAACTGGCCGTCTTTCCCTCTGAATGTCCTAAGATGAAATTGTTCGATGTCAGAAAATCGATGCTGCGTAAGAGGCACCCACTTCCGATTGCTTTCTTTATGTGATGTAAAGTCATTTCCAACAGGTAAAATATCACACCATTTTATTTTGGCTAATTGAGTTGGGCGTCTAACTATCGCTACTAATAAATGACAAGATATAATGTTCCTTAATCGTAAAAATTCTTCTACCTTATCAACACTGCCTTTTAATATGTTTGCGGTTTCTATACGCAATGCCTCTAAGATATTGTTAACCTCTGTATTACTATAAGCACCTGATTCTTCATTAAGTATTCCTTTCATAAGGTCTTCGCGACCCAATCTTTCTTCTTTTACTAGATTATAGAGAGGCTCAAGGGTTACTGATTGGTGACTATTGTTGTTTATACAAAGTGCTTGTAAACAGTCCTTAACATTTTTTTTGAAACTATCTAGTGTCAACCACCAAGCTTTAAATTCATGGGGCGAAAGGTGGTTTATTATGTGATTCTTTAGAGTACTAATAAATGTTTGCATCGAGCCGTGACTATATCGCTGTGATGCGTGAGCTATTGCTAGTCTTATATCTATAAAAGTATCTTTTTCTAAGTGAGCCATCCAATCCAGTTTTATAGTTCGTTTGTAGTCTAAGATCCATAAATCAGAGAGAATATCGAAGTAGTAACCTTCGACTTTTGCAGGGAACTCTCTTTGCTGTTTATAATCTTTTCTTAAGTCTGCAATATCTTTATGATTCATGAATACCTCTGAGATTAGGCACTGACTTGCGTTGGTTTTGCAATGAAATCTCAGTAACTGTTAGAGCTAATTGATATTCATTGTAAACAGATGCCATTTTAGAGTTTTCAACCCACCCCATAGCATAATTTCGCAAATCTTCGATCTTTTCAGGGGAATAGCCTTTCTGTTTAGCTTTATCTTCAAATATCTCGTTCCACTTATGGCGAAGTTTATGGGAATGGAGTTTTATTCCTATGGATTTTCCAAATTTTCCTACTATTTTGTGAATAGAATTGTAAGTGAGAGGTTGACCCGATGTATCGCCTTTTTCTGAAATAAATATAAAATCATGTTCACTACTTTTGGGGTGATTTATACGCACAGTTTGAATGTAGAGTTTTATAAGGTTCATTAACTCTAAGGGGATCGATACAGATAATGCTTTGGTTTTGTTAGATGGTCTATCTTTTCTTGGGTCCGTAGGGTCATTTGGGGTCCTAGTTAATAGAAAACGTGGGTTAGCCCAATCATATATTAAGTCACTAATTTTTAATTTTAAAACAGCTCCAATACGAACTCCTGTATTAATAAGTATTTGCATGATTATTTTATTTCTCAGTTTACTTGATTTAAAAGGATTTTCTGAAGAGCTTTCTTTAATAATATCAAGTAAGTGAAAGAAATTTTCTGATGGTATTACGGACTCAAAACTATCTTTTACATAAACATTATCTCTTCTACTTCCTTTAATGAAGTTATTGATATAAATATTAAATTTTCTGAACTTTTCATCTATGCAAGATTTCTTATCAGTAAGAGGGCGGTCGTAATGATAGCAAACATACAAGTATTCAATGTATGCTTTTAATCTTGTGACACGTTGTCTGAATGTATGATGAGAAACTTGGGGTTGGCTAGTTGATGTTGCATATATTGCATCTCGAATACGTTTATCTGATATTGAGACAATATTATTATAATCTATTGATTTTGTATTTGAATATAACTTACTCACTCTAATAAAATCATCTATTTCGCTCCTTGATAGAAACTCTCCACAATTTACACGATGAGGTAGAGATATACCTTTATTTGTAAAATGGCAATACAAAAACTTTAATTCATATGCGTATTTTTTAAGTGTTGTGAAAGAAGGTGATTCAGAACTAAATTTGTACTTTTTTGTAGAGTACGGGGAACGATGATTCCCATTAAGGTAGGCATTAAGGTACAAGCAAACTGGAAACACATTAGACCTAACAACAAGGTTGAAACGGTTCCCATTTGTATCCTTATAGTTTTTTACGGTAACACTTTCACCAAAGACAACCATTACAAAAATAAAATCTTGTTATACATAATTTTAACATAGTAATAGATGGTCATTTTGTAAAGGTGAAAAAAAGACCCTATCAAGGGCCTCCTTTGATTGTAGTGTTTCTACTACTTGCTTTTCTTTACACTCTCTTTTGGTGGAGAGTACTCACACAGATCTTCAATAATACAGCTGCCACAGCGAGGCTTACGCGCGACACAAGTGTAGCGTCCATGAAGAATGAGCCAGTGGTGGACATCCAGCTTGAACTCTTTTGGAACCACTTTAAGTAGCTTGGCTTCGACATCATCGACTGTCTTACCCATGGCGAGCTTAGTGCGGTTCGATACACGATAGATGTGAGTATCAACGGCAATAGTTGGCCAGCCGAAAGCGGTATTCAAAACTACGTTGGCAGTTTTACGGCCAACACCAGGTAGGGCTTCCAATGCAGCGCGATCTTCTGGCACTTCACCATTGTGAAGATCAAGCAGCATACGACATGTCTTAATGGTGTTTTCTGCTTTCGAATTAAACAGACCGATAGTCTTGATGTACTCTTTCAGGCCATCGACACCTAGGTCAAAAATCGCTTGTGGGGTATTAGCAACAGGATAAAGCTTATCTGTGGCTTTGTTCACGCTTACGTCAGTTGCCTGTGCAGACAAAAGTACCGCAATTAGAAGTTCGAAAGGGCTACTCCAATTTAGCTCAGTTTCTGGCTTTGGATTGTTTTCCCTCAAACGCTCAAGTATTTGTACTCGTTTTACATTGTTCATAGCGACATTACTTTCAAATAGTTAGGGCAGAGCTTTGGAGTTGGTATTCAATAAACTCGAAAGCTCGGGCCGTATCATCGGTTACGCGCTCTTATGAGCGTCTTTGTTATGTGTATTTGTTATACCTATTTTCTGCCGAGCGGTTGAGCAGCTCAGTAGATTTTTGTTGTTAAGTGTTGGTCACGCGGGCACGCTCAATAACAGGTTTTTCTGGTTTTGGTTGTTTCGATTTTGCTTGATGATCGATGATGTTTTTCAACGCAATCAAGAAACCAACACCAATAAAGGCACCCGGTGGAAGTAGAGCCAGCAAGAAGCTGTTATCAAATTGGAAAATTTCGATTCTTAAGGCTGATGCCCAATCACCAAGTAGCAGATCTGCGCCATCAAATAGAGTGCCATTACCAATGATTTCACGCATTGCGCCCAGTACCACCAGTACTGATGTCATACCAAGCCCCATCCAGAAGCCATCTTGAGCGGCAGGTAATACTTCATTTTTTGAAGCGAAGGCTTCTGCTCGACCAATGATGATACAGTTGGTTACGATCAGCGGGATGAAGATACCGAGAGATAGATACAGACCATACGCGTAAGCATTCATCAGCAGCTGAACACACGTTACCAGCGATGCAATGATCATCACGAACACCGGAATACGTACCTCTTTTGGCACGTGGTTACGAACCAGAGAAACAGCGACGTTGGAACTGACTAATACAAGTAGAGTCGCAATACCGAGACCAAGTGCGTTGGTCACCGTTGAAGAGACAGCCAATAGCGGACATAAGCCAAGCAGTTGAACTAGGGCAGGGTTGTTGGCCCACATGCCATTTTTGATTAATGTTTTATGATCACTCATTATTCACCGCCACAATTTAGAGGTTGAGCAAGCAATGCTTGGTTGTTTTGGTTGACGTATTGGACCGCTTGTTTGACAGATTTTACTACCGCTCTAGGGGTAATGGTCGCGCCAGTAAATTGGTCGAAGTCACCACCGTCTTTACGAACCTTCCAACGGTCAAGATTAGAGTCCGTTACTTGTTTACCGGCAAAAGAAAGAATCCAGTCACTCACACGTAGATCAATCTTATCACCCAAGCCTGGAGTTTCTTGATGAGAAAGTACACGAGTGCCTAAAATGGTACCGTCGATTTTCATACCGACGATCACCTTAATCGCACCGTTATAACCATCTGGTGCAATTGCTTCGATAGCAATCGCGCTTGGCTCACCATTGATTTTGGCGATGTAAGCGGGCATCGCTTTCTCTGTACCAAGCTCTTCTGCTTGAACCAATGTACAAGACGAAAACAGTTCGTTGTCGTGAAGATCGTGTGGGATCACTTGGTTAAGTACAGATAGCAGTTGAGCTTGTTCTTGCTGTTTGATCTGATCTTTTGTTAGGTAGTGGGTTACCGCCACTAAACCTGTCGATGCACAGGCAAAAATCGCGAGCACAAGGCCATTTTTCTTAATTGCATTTAGCATGATGTCCGCTCCTTTAGTGGCCGTATGTACGAGGCTTGGTGTAGTAGTCAATCAGTGGAACACACATGTTGGCTAACAATACAGCAAACGCAACGCCATCAGGAAAGCCACCCCAACTGCGGATAATAAACACTAACGCACCAATTAGAGCACCAAACACCAATCGACCTTTGACTGTTGTTGAAGCTGAAACTGGGTCGGTTGCAATAAAGAATGCGCCAAGCATAGTCGCACCAGACAGAAGGTGAATGGTTGGAGAAGCGGTTTCTCCAGGAGTGAGCACTAAGAACACTAAGCTAAACAGAGTCAGACTGCCGATGAAAGCCACTGGGATATACCACTGAATAACACGCTGCTTTATCAGTACTAAACCGCCGATTAAGTAAGCAAGGTTCACCCACTCCCAGCCTACGCCAGCTAACCAGCTGAATTGCGGTTGAGATAGGGCTTCCGAAGCCGTGTTGCCTGCCGTTAATGCCGTTTTGAATGCATCAAGTGGCGTCGCCATTGTGGTGCCATCAATACCAAGGCGTGCTTGTTGCAGAGACAAACCTTCGTTATTGAAGCCCGTGAATATCATCAAGAATGAGTCAATAAAGCTTGTTGATTCTGCTGTCAGGCTCGCGGGGGCATTCCAACTCGTCATTTGAACTGGGAATGAAATCAGCAAAACAACGTAAGCAACCATCGCAGGGTTAAATGGGTTCTGTCCTAGGCCGCCGTACAAGTGTTTCGCGATAACAATAGCGAAGAACATACCAATAACGAGGATCCACCACGGAGAGTGTGGGGGAATGGCGACACTCAGTAGCCAAGCGGTTACAACAGCACTGTAATCACGCAGCGCCATTACTGGTGGACGTTTTCTTAACAGCATTACCGCTGCTTCAAAGATAACAGCAAGTGCAATAGCAAATACTAACTGGATGAGGGTACCCCATCCAAAGAAGTAGGTTTGAGCTAGTAGACCTGGCAATGCACAAATAGCTACCCATTTCATGAGATCTGGGGTGCTTCTACGACTGTGCGCGTGCGGTGAGCTGGCGATAAAGAAGGCCACTACTCTTTCTCCTCATTGTTCTTTTTATCAAGCTCTTGCTGTGCTTTTCTTGCTTTAGCACGAGCAATAGCGGCAGCAACGGCTGCTTTTTTAGGATCGACTGGCTGTGGTTGAGCCTCAGCTACCACTTCAGTCTCTTTTTCGATTACAGGTTCAGGAGCGATTTTTTGTGCTTCAACCTGTTTAGCTTGTTGTGCTTTCTTAGCCTTAGCGCGAGCAATAGCGGCAGCTACAGCCGCTTTTTTTGGATCGATTGACTCTTGTTGAGTTTCAATTTCAACTTCAACTTCAATTGCGGGTTCCGGCGTTTCTTCTGTCTTAGCCTGTTGCGCTTGCTGTGCTTTCTTCGCTTTAGCACGAGCGATAGCGGCAGCAACAGCATCTTTCTTAACGTCACCAGAGTTTTCAGCTGGAGCTTCAGCAGCGGATTCCGCTTGCAGAGCTTTTTTCGCTTTAGCGCGAGCAATAGCGGCAGCAACGGCGTCTTTCTTAGCGTCACTAGAGCTTTCAACAGGAGCGACAGTTACAGATTCAGCTTGTTGAGCTTTCTTGGCTTTAGCACGTGCAATAGCGGCAGCAACAGCGTCTTTCTTAGCGTCACTAGAGCTTTCAACAGGAGCGTCAGTTACAGATTCAGCTTGTTGAGCTTTCTTCGCTTTAGCACGTGCAATAGCGGCAGTAACAGCTTCTTTCTTAGCGTCACTAGAGCTTTCAACAGGAGCGTCAGTTACAGATTCAGCTTGTTGAGCTTTCTTCGCTTTAGCACGTGCAATAGCGGCAGCAACAGCGTCTTTCTTAGCGTCACCAGAGCTTTCAGTAGGGGCTTCAGAAGTTGATTCCGCTTGCTGTGCTTTCTTCGCTTTAGCACGAGCGATAGCGGCAGCAACAGCATCTTTCTTGCCCTCAACAGAGTTTTCTGCAGAAGCTTGTTGAGCTTTGCGCTCTCTAGCTTGTCGTTTACGCTCTTCGCGCAGTTTCGACATTTCAGAGTTGTCAGGTTCAGCGCCGTTTTCCTTCAGAGCTGCAGCTTGTTTCGCTTTTGCCTTTGCGATAGCGGCAGCAACCGCAGGTTTCACTGCTGGCTCTTCATTCGGAGCCTGATCCGAAGCAGCTTTTTGTGCTTTAACACGAGCAATAGCAGCAGCAATAGCATCATCACCGCCAGATGTTTTCATATCTTTACGGCGGTTATCTGCGGCTTTCTTAAAGCGGTTTTCACGCTCTGCTTTATCACGCTCAATACGAGCGTTTTTCTCTTCAAAGCGAATCTTGGCGCGCTCTGCAGCAGCGGCTTCATCTTTTCGGGTTTTGATTTCAGCTTTTGCTTGGCGGTAGTATTGAACAAGAGGGATTTCGCTTGGGCAAACAAATGCACAAGCACCGCATTCAATACAGTCTTTGATATTTAGCTCTTCACACTTGTCCAGCTCATTGGCTTTCGCGTGCCATTGCAGTTGTTGAGGCAGTAGAGAGGCAGGACAAGCTTCGGCACAAGCACTGCATCGAATACATTCCATCTCGTAAGTGCTTGGTGCAATCTCACGACGTGTTGGTGCTAAAATACAGTTGGATGTTTTAGTGATCGGCACATTGGCATGTGGCAAGGTAAAACCCATCATCGGGCCACCCAAAATCAAACGCGGTAGCTTTTTATCGGCTTTATAGCCAAACTCTTCGAGCAACTCGTGTACAGGTGTACCTAATAGTGCCCAAACGTTACGAGGCTGCGTAAAAGTCTTACCGGTTAAAGTTACGACGCGGTTAACTACGGGTTCACCGTCGATTACTGCTCTCTTAATAGAGTAGAGAGAGCCAACGTTCTGAACTAATACACCAATGTCAGCAGGGATGCCGCCAGCAGGAACCTCTTTATTCGTGAGGATCTTAATCAGCTGTTTCTCACCACCTGAAGGGTATTTAGTTGGGATCACGCGAATGACGATATCTTTGTCTTTCGCGGCAACCTCAAGTGCTTTTATTGCAGCTGGCTTGTTGTCTTCAATACCGATAACGGTCAGCTTTGGTTGAAGGATGTGTTCAACTATCTCAATGCCTTTTAACACTTCTTCTGCATGCTCTTGAAGCAACTTATCATCTGAAGTGATGTAAGGTTCACACTCAGCTGCATTGACGATCAGAATATCAGTACGGCCTAGGCCTGACTGGAGCTTTTTCGCAGTAGGGAATCCCGCACCACCCATACCTGAAATACCGGCTTGGCGAATCACATCAAGCAGCTCGTCTGAGGTTTTCGTTGAAAAGTCTTCAACGGGACTTCGTTCGATCCAAGCGTCTAAACCATCAGGTTTAATGACCACACTGAGTTCACTTAAGCCTGACGGATGCGCGGTAGTTCTTGGTTCGATAGCAGTAATTACACCTGATGTAGGTGCATGTACCGGCAACGTAAAACCGGTATCTAGAGCCGTTAGTTGCTGGCCTTTCATTACGGTGTCACCCGCGGCAATTAATATGTTACCAGGTTTTCCAATGTGCTGTTTTACCGGAAGGACGATTTCTTCTGGCAGCCTTGCATGAACGATATCAGTAGTATTGGACTGTTTCTTGTTTTCAGCAGGGTGCACGCCGCCAGGGAAGCTCCAAATAGAGCCCGTGCGAATTTGTTCAATTAAAGAGATCATACTAACCCTATGCCTTAGGCTCTGACGCGGTCGCATCAGTTGCCTGGTTAGTGATATCTGTAACAGGAATGATGTTCATCTGCCATTTCCAATTTTCAGTCGTTGTTGCCACTGGAATCATTTCAATACAGTCAGTAGGGCACGGCGCGACACAAAGATCACAACCAGTACATTCGTCTTTGATTACTGTGTGTAGTGCCTTAGTACCACCAACTATGGCGTCGACAGGGCAGGCTTGAATACATTTAGTACAGCCTATACACATATCTTCATGAATGAAGGCAACAGTTTTTACTTTGTTATCTAAGTCGTGAGCGGAGTCTTCCACTTCTACGCCCATTAAGTCTGCTAGTTTCTCAATGGTTGCTTGGCCGCCAGGAGGACATTTATTGATTTTGTCTCCGTTAGCAATCGCTTCTGCGTATGGGCGACAACCTGGATAGCCACACTGACCACATTGAGTTTGCGGTAAAATTGTGTCGATTTGATCGACGATAGGATCGGCTTCTACTTTGAAGCGAATAGAGGCGAAGCCCAAAATAGCGCCAAAAACAGCGGCTAAAACAGCTAACGCAATGATCGCAATTAAAATAGTACTCATGCTTATTTCACCAACCCAGTAAAGCCCATGAATGCCAGAGACATTAGGCCTGCTGTGATCATCGCTATCGATGCGCCTTTAAATGGCATTGGAACATCAGCAACCGCAATACGTTCACGCATTGCAGCAAATAGGATCAGAACAAGAGAGAAACCTACCGCCGCGCCGAAACCATAAACGATCGACTGGATGAAGTTGTGGTTTTCATTGATGTTTAAGAGTGCCACACCTAATACCGCACAGTTGGTAGTGATAAGAGGCAGAAAGATACCCAATAGGCGATATAGCGTTGGGCTGGTTTTGTGAACGACCATTTCCGTAAATTGAACAACCACCGCGATAACCAAGATGAAACTCATGGTACGCAGGTATTCAATACCCAGAGGAGTAAGGATGTAGGTTTCTACTAGGTATGCAGAAACCGACGCTAACGTCAGAACGAAAGTCGTCGCGAGGCCCATGCCAATCGCAGTCTCCAGTTTCTTGGAGACTCCCATAAATGGACATAGTCCTAAAAACTTCACTAGCACAAAGTTATTGACCAGCACTGTGCCAACCAACAACAAAAGGTATTCGGTCATAATGGATTAATTCTTGAGATTCCGATCCCGATATTATCCAGCTTTGCTCACTTAATAACAACCAGTGAACGGTGTGGTTTTGTATGTCTGACGAAATTTTATACGCTTAGTAGGAGGATAGTAGATCTCATCACAACAAATTAGTTGTTCTGGAGCGTAAAAGTGACACGCATGCCAAGGATGGGGTTGGGCTTCTGTATGTCATTTGGGTGAGCTGGGAAATGGACAATTTTAACGGGGTTACTATCTAAATTTCCTGGTATCAGGCCTAAAAGTCGTCCTCTTGTTGAGCAAATGTACGTATCAGTTTGAGAAAACCATTTCATCATTGAGGATTGGGGGGAAGAGTCAAATCATTTGCCCAAAATGAGTATCGCATAAGCAAAAACTTAATCTGCGCAGATTAGTTTATTGTATATGCGATTCTGAGGGAATGTGTAGTCAAAGATTTTTTCTAGTAAGATCAAAAATCAAAAGAAATTTACTCTCATTATAAGTCAATTAATGAGTTAATTTGTAATGTTTCTTAATGATTAAGTGGAATCCACTCTCTTTTTTATAAAATAGTTATCAGTTTGGAATATATGTATTTTAGTTTTTTTGTTTCATGATGATGCATTTTTATATATATAGTTGCTTTTACAAAAACGCTACTTATTTTACCTTTTAAATA
>NZ_JBQKUM010000057.1:0-33320 GCF_054968605.1 Pseudoalteromonas sp. G5_S1_14_S5
ACTCATGATGAGGCCTTTTTAATGCGAAAATGCTTAGTCAGGGTAAACACTCTCAATACATAGAAGAGCGTTAACATAAAAATAGTCGCGACTTAAAAACCTTTCCAATCAAAGTCGTCGATACGCTCATCGGCGATATAGAACAACTTAGTACCGCTGATGACGACTTGACCCAATTCTGGGTTGAGTTCAATGCCGTTCCCGGAGTCTATCGCAATCAACGTCGCTTGATACTTCTCTTTGAACACAGAGAAAATCGGCGCCACAGTCACAGGTTCAGCATCTTGAGGATAGTAAGTCGAATACTGCGTCATACCTCTTGTCGAGCTAAGCAGCTCTTGGTGTAGCGCACTGGATCCTGGATCGACCGCAGCCTTTGCAAGCATCTCTGCGCCTACCGCAGGAATACACTCAGAGTTCGGACAATGTTTATGCAGCAGATCACTCAATGCTTCATCTTTAAAGTAAACCAACAGATGCGCTTGTGGGTTTTGGTTGGCACAGTAAAGTGCTGCAGATAAAGTAATATCATCTTCAGGGTTATCAATCAGAATACAACTGGCTGATTCAATACCCGTCTTTTCCATCTCTTTACCGTCAGTGTAGCTATTCACTTTCACGAAACTGATTTCACCAGGGAGTGGGTTTTCAATGTCTGAACGCGTACATAACACAATTGGACGCCTACCCGTCTCTTCATGCTGGAGCATACGAATAAGGTGAATGGTTCTTTGCTCATTCCACCCCAACATTAAAATATGATTTTCCACTCGTAGTCTCCTTTTTCCTAACAAGCCTGCTCGCCAATATTCAACACCTTCTGTGGCAAGCTTACCGAGTAACGCTGCGAACAGGCTCAGTCCCCCCGGTATCACAAATAGAATGACGATCCATCGACCCGCTACTGTCGTTGGTGATAGGTCGCCATACCCGACTGTCGAAGCGGTCACCACTAAGTAATACGCGAATGTCGTAAACGAGGTGGTTAAGTCCGTCTCACCCACCAAATACAAACTCAACCATGAAATAAACACATAGCCAAGAAAAGTAAATAGCAGGTTTTTGCCGTTCAAAACAAAGATGTTTGCTTTGATCCAACGTTTGAGTTGCAACCAGATTATCATTCGAGCCTCAAATCCTTCGATCTTACTTACATGCTAGAAAAAATACGCGATATCAACAAGATGAATCATCAGAAAAAGATACATACTCACAAGATTGATATTGGCAGGCTATCTGTAGGTACAAAAAAACCAGCACTATAGGCTGGCTTTTAATTTGGTCAGATAAGTAAGCCGCTTACGCGTTGCCTTTTACCTGCATGTTTAACTGCTCTGCGAAATCTAACATACGGTTCAATGGGATAAGCGATTTAACACGTAGCTCGTCAGAAACGAAGATTTCGTGTTGCTCACCGCCATTCTCAAGTGCGTCTTCAATTGCCTCAAGACCGTTCATAGCCATCCAAGGACAGTGTGCACAGCTACGACAAGTTGCACCAGCACCGGCCGTTGGCGCTTCAATCAGCTCTTTTTCAGGAACCAGTTGTTGCATCTTGAAGAAGATGCCTTTGTCTGTCGCGACAATCATCTGTGGATGCGGCAGCTCTTTCGCTTTCTTGATTAGTTGGCTAGTAGAACCGACAGCATCAGCCAACTCAACAACACTTGCTGGAGACTCTGGGTGCACAAGAATTGCAGCTTCAGGGTATACCGACTTCATCTTTCTCAATGCATCAGCAGAAAACTCATCGTGCACGATACACTCACCTTGCCAAAGCAACATGTCAGCGCCGGTTTGATTCGCGATGTAAGAACCTAAGTGACGGTCAGGGCCCCAAATAATTGGCTTGCCTTCAGCGTCTAGGCTTTCAACGATTTCCAAAGCAATACTCGACGTAACCACCCAGTCTGCACGAGCTTTAACAGCCGCAGAAGTGTTTGCGTATACAACCACTGTGTGGTCAGGGTGAGCATCACAAAATTCTGTGAATTTATCAGCAGGACAGCCAAGGTCTAATGAACATTCAGCTTCAAGCGTTGGCATTAAAATGCGTTTTTCAGGAGTAAGGATCTTCGCAGACTCACCCATGAAACGAACACCAGCGATAATCAAAGTGCTTGCTGAGTGACGGTTACCGAATTTAGCCATTTCTAATGAATCGCCAACGAAACCACCAGTTTCTTCTGCCAGAGCCTGAATTTCAGGATCTGTGTAGTAGTGTGCAATTAGAACTGCATCTTTTTCTTGAAGTAGTTTTTTGATGTTTGCGATGTGGGCCTGTTTCTGAGCGTCGCTCAGTGGAAATGGCTTAGGCGGAAACGGGTAAACTGTATCGATTTTATCTAGTATATGACTCATTGCTCTTGCTCTACGCAACTTCTTCCGAGAATCCGAGTATTCTACACAGGACAGGCATGAGGATCAAAAAGGATTGGTTGTAAGCAAGCACGATTGGGTATTGAAGCAGGTATAAAAAAGAGGCGCCGCAGCACCTCTATTTAGTTTTATAAGTGGGTTTGTGCCACTTTGGCCGAAGCACTGTTGGGGTACTCGGTAACGACTTGTTGGTAATATTTCTTAGCTTGCGCCGCATTGTTATTGCGCGCCGCTATGTCACCAAGCTTAACCAGTGCGTCCGCTCGCTTGTTTGAGTCTTTGTATGACACAACAGCGGCAAAGCTCTTCACAGCCTCTTTATCCTGCTTCTTAGCAAAGTAAAGCTGACCTAACCAGTAGTGAGAATTAGGTGTGAAGGTTGAATCTGGGAAGTCTTTTTGAAACTGTTGGAATGCAGCAATCGCACCCGTGTAGTCTCGTTGCTTGAGAATCATGTCTACAGCATTTTGATAAGCAGTCTGCTCATCAACATCAGTACTGAACGTACCAGAAGCTTCCTTAGAGCCTTCGCTCGCGGCTACTGCTACTGTTGCGGTACCTGCTGCTTTCACCTCACCTCTTACGCGATCAAGCTCGATAAAGAGTTCACGTTGGCGCTCTAGCATTTGTTTCATATCGTAACTGTTGCGTTCTAGCTCACCACGAAGCTCACTGATTTCCAGTGCCATATCGTCCATTTGCTGTTGCATTTGAAGCTGAACAAGATTGCGATTTTGAAGCAGGCGCTCTAAACGCTCAATATCTGATTCGTTAGATGCTGAGCGAGAGGAAGAAGAAGTTGAATTGGTTGCGGTGCTATTGAGATCGGATACTGGAGCTGGTGCAGCGAACGCAGTGTTCGCTGCACTTGCCAGTAACGAAAGCAAAATGACTCGCTTTGTGTTACAGAACATGAGGCAATTCCTCAATTAAATAGCTTACTAGGATTAGTAAACTAGTACTGCGCGACGGTTTTTAGCGTACACATCTTCAGATTGACCTAGAAGAAGTGGCTTCTCTTCACCGTAGCTGACGATAGAAATTTGGTCTGCTTGAACACCTAGAGCTTGTAGGTATTTCGCTACAGCTTGTGCACGACGCTCGCCAAGTGCGATGTTGTACTCAGGAGTACCGCGTTCGTCCGCGTGACCTTCGATAGTAACGTTCATGTCAACGTTATTGCTTAGGTAAGCTGCGTGAGCTGCTAGAATTTCTTCGTAGTCGCCAGCAATAGTAGAGTTATCGAATGCAAAGTAGATTGTTTGAGTTTCGCGTAGCGCTTGCTCTTTAAGCTCTTGCTCAGACAGTTGAGCGTTAGCATCAATTGGCGTTACAACAGTTGTGTCTACGTTGCCTTCTGAACCTGAAGTTGTTTGGTTGCTTTCAGTACCTGAAGTTGCAGATGTTGCTTCATCAGTTGAGCTACATGCCGTTACTGCCATCACTGGTAGTGCAATCATCAAGCCTTTAAGAACTTTGTTAAGTTGCATCTTTTTTTCCTTACGTTATCAAACTTAGTTTCTACAGCGACCAAGTGCTATAGATAGTTAATTGCCACAATAGTTAACACTATCAATAGCTAAAAGAATGTATCACTTTAACTAGAGGAACGGTGACCATGCAGGCGCTCTTACACGTCCGTTGGTTGCCGGTAATCTAGCTTTAAAACGGCCATCGATAGAAACCATCGATAGTACGTTCGTCTTGTTGTAAATAGAGCTATAGATAACCATACCTCCATTTGGTGCAATACTTGGAGACTCATCTAACAATGTTTTTGTTAGTACTTGAACCGCACCAGTTTCCAAATCCTGCTTAGCCAAGTTAAAGCCTGAGTTGCTGCGATTCACCATGATCAGGAATCGTCCATCAGGGGTAATCTGGCCACCTAAGTTTTGGCTACCTTGCCAAGTAATACGAGATGTCGAATTATTTGACAAATTTACATTATATATCTGTGGTTTACCACCACGATCAGACGTAAAGATTAGAGACTTACCGTCTGGATGCCAGAATGGTTCCGTATTATTCGAACGGCCGCGGGTAATTTGAGTCAGCTTACGGCTTGCTAGATCAAGTGTGTACACCTGAAGGCTGCCTGTTTTCGACAATACTAGCGCGAGCTTTTTACCATCAGGAGAGAATCTTGGCGCACCATTATGACGAGGGTATGACGTCACTTTCTCACGTTCACCATTGTAAATATTCATAATGAAGATTTCAGCTTGGCCATTCTGGAAACTCACGTAAGCTAGCTTTTTGCCGTCTGGTGACCATGCCGGCGACATTAGAGGCTGTTTAGAGCGAAGTACTAGGCGCTCATTAAAACCATCGTAGTCTGCTACACGAAGCTGGTACGGATATTTGTCTTTGTCGTTCACAACAACGTAAGAGATACGTGTTAGAAACGCGCCTTTTTGACCTGTTAGCTCTTCATATACCAAGTCAGAGATACGGTGTGCGTACTCTCTTAAGCGCTTACCAGGTACGGTTGCTTTCTTGTTGAACAACACGTGATCTTTTGAAAGTACCAATTGACCTTCATCGCTTAGCGCACGGCTTTGTCCTTTCGTCAGCTGACCACGAACAATATCGATCAACTGGTAATTCACCACGTACTGCCCTTCGGCATTTTTTGTGATGCTACCAGTTAATAGTGAATCAACACCTAAGTTAGTCCAAGCATCAAAGTTTACCTCTGTTTCGCTATACGGCGTTTGAGGCATTTTGCTTGTCGCAACTGGGCTGAATTTACCACTACGCTGTAAGTCAGAAGCGATAACCGCCGACACATCATGCGGTAGTGGCTCAGCACCTTCCCAGCGGAAAGGTACGATAGCGATTGGTCGTGCAGAGTTAATACCGTCTGTAATAACAAGCTCCAGGGCTGCATGCGCAAACTGGCTGCTTATCGCTATTACAAAAACAAAACTCAGTAATAGTTTCTTTAACACAAGTTCGTCCTTTTACTCTGGTGATACCGTTAAATTAATGTCTTTTAGTGATTTCACAATATCTGGGTCTTTAGGCAGTGGGTAAGATTGTACCTGTGCCACCGCGCGTTTGGTTGCTGCACATAGGCGGCTGTCTCCATCCAAAATACTCAAGCTTCCCAGAATCGCATTAGAACCCGTTGGAATGAGCTTAAGGTTCACTCGACATGAGCTTCCTCGGTAGCTGTCTTCTAACAATAAGTTCTGCTGAATAAGCTGAGTATATATCGCACCGTAACGCTGTACTTCATCACTAATAAATTGTTGTCTTGCCGAAGAGTTTTGAGTCGCTTCAGTTTCAAGCTCTGCAAAGATATCGTTCAGTGCAGCTTCTTGCTGTTTGCGCTCTTTCTCAGCTCTGGCTGCCGCCTCTTTTGCTTTACGTGCTTTTTCAGCTGCAGCGGCGGCTTCTTTCTCTTTTGCTATACGTTGCTTCTCAGCACGTTCAGCAGCTTCTTTTTCTTTACGAGCTTTTTCAGCGGCCTCTTGTGCCACTTTTTCTTTTGCCACCCGTTCTTGTTCCGCTTTTGCAATCGCCGCTTCTTTCGCTTTACGCTCTTTCTCTGCTTTAACTAGAGCCGCCTCTTTCAACTTGCGTTCTGCTTCTGCTTCATCAGCTTTCTTTTTCTCTTGCTCTAAACGTGACTGTTCAGCTTTGCGTTTTTTCTCGTTTTCGACACGTCGCTTTTCTGCTTCTCGAGCAGCTTTCGCATCCTTCGCTTGTTGCTCTTTAAGCTTACGGATGTTTTCTTCTTCAGCCTTACGATTCTTTTCTAGCCTTTCACTTTCGCGTCGAAGCTTGTCTAGGCGCTCTTGCTCTTTCTTACTGGCCGCTTCACGTTGTTGACGAATTTGTTGAGCTTGTTGACGAACCAATTGAGGGTCAATAACGACAGCCTGCACCATCTGCCCAGTAGGCTTAGGTTCAGACATAGTAAAATCAGCTCCCCATATGAGTGCAACGAATAAGACTACGTGCAGCCCAAGTGAAATTAGAAGCGGCTTTTTGAAACTGTTGGATTTTTTATTATTCGCTTTCATGAATGCTACGGAGCTATTCCCTTATATCCGTTAAAAGGCCAACCTTTGGCACACCTGCACGGCTTAATTCATCAAGTAATAAAACCACTTCAGCATAAGGAGTAGCAGCATCGCCACCCACCGCCACTGGAGAATTCGGTTTTAAAGACAGTTCAGCTTTTACTCGAACGATTATGTCTTCCAATGACAAGCCACGCTGCACCTCTTCGTCGTTGACGCTTAGGCCAAGCTCACCATCTTTGTTCACTTCAACGATAATAAAACTCGCATTGTCGTCGCCTAATAAATCTTGCGCTGACTTAGCAGTAGACGCCTGTGGCAGTTCAACATCCACACCTTGAGTTACAAACGGTGACGTCACCATAAAAATGATCAGCAGTACGAGCATAACGTCGATATAAGGTACAACATTAATCTCAGCCGTCATCTTGCGTTTTTTAGGTTGGTATCCAGCCATCTATTATTCCCTGCCAGCCATCGCTTGACGGTGAAGAATGCTGTGGAACTCTTCAGAGAAAGTCGCGTAGTTATGTTCTAGCTTACCAACACTGCTGCTAAAGCGGTTGTATGCCATTACAGCTGGAATTGCAGCAAATAGACCCATTGCTGTTGCGATCAGAGCCTCTGCAATACCTGGTGCTACCATTGCCAATGTCGCTTGCTTCACTTCACCTAACGCGATGAATGAGTGCATGATACCCCAAACGGTACCGAACAGGCCGATGTATGGACTGATTGAACCGACAGTCGCCAAAAAAGGTAAGTTAGTTTCTAGCTCGTCCACTTCGCGAGATACTGCTACGCGCATTGCACGGCCAGTGCCTTCCATAATAAAGTCGGGAGATGTCGCGTTAGATTTACGAAGGCGTACAAATTCAGTAAAACCTGCGTAGAAAATCTCTTCAGTTCCAGAAAGCTCATCTTTGCGCTTGTTGCTCTCTTGGTACAACTTAGCCAAATCAACACCAGACCAGAATTTATCTTCGAAGACTTCTGCTTGTTTAGAAGCTTGAGATAGCACTTTATTTCTTTTTATGACCATTGCCCAAGAAACGACAGACATGCCCATAAGAGTCAGCATGACCATTTTAACTAGTAAACTAGCTTCTAGAATGAGGCCTAAGATTGAGATTTCAGCAGTCACTATTCGTTAGCTCCGTAAGAATAAATGTTGGCATTGCCTTGGGTTTCATTTTTTGGGTATCGATACATGCTACCTTAACCACTGCTTTACACAATGCTTTGCCATCAGGATTTACGATCTCTTGACAGAAGACCAAGGTTGCTCGCTTTAATTCGTAAATATTTGTAACCACTTGTAAATGATCATCAAGGCGTGCACCTTGAATAAAATCGATGTCTATATGTCGGATTACAAAACCGATGTTTTGTTCGTATAGAACTTGCTGAGAAACACCAATTGAACGCAGCATCTCAGTTCGAGCACGCTCGAAGAACTTGAGATAGTTGGAGTGGTACACCACGCCACCTGCGTCGGTGTCTTCGTAATATACGGTTACTGGCCAAGTAAACGGCTTAGATAATCCCTGCAAATTGATACCACAAACCCAAAATCGATAAAGAAATCACTATAACCTAACTCCTTATCATTAATAGTATATAGCAGTGAATTTTTTGATTTAACAGACGAAAAAAAAGGCCATCTGTACAAGAGGGCCTCTTTTTGACTAAAAACCAAACAAGCACAAGGCTCACATTAAATGAGAACCTAAAAATAAACCTACTTTATAGAGGGCGTAGCACTGTTAGGTAGAGCAGAATAGTAAGTGAAACATATGGGCTAAACAATAATTGCCACACCCAAGCTCTCGGCTTAAACCCAACACCGTAAACCATGCTTGAGCACACAGCCCAAATAAACATAGGCCCGATGATCGCGTTAAAGCCACCGATGCTTGCTGCATACGCTTCAGGATCCCACATCACTAAGCCAATATGCATAAAACCCAATATTAGAGCCAAAACTCTAAAGAGAGTCTTGTCCATTGGTCGATGCAGCTTAGCGACTTGTTCTGCGAGATTACTCACTGTCTTTGTCCATCATTTCAGAATGCTCAAGCCATAGAGCATTGATGATGCCGAATGCACATGCTAGAAGTACACCCAAAATCCATGCGAAATACCACATAAAATTTCTCCTAAGTTATTTCACTTCTATCTTAGTAAGCTGAAACGTCGTTATTTTCGATGTGTTTCTTATCTAGGCGACCGAACATTTTGTAGTATGTCCAAGTTGTGTAGCCAAGAATCACAGGAACCATTACCGTTGCAACTGCAGTCATTAGACCAAGTGTCAGCTCACTCGCTGTTGAGTCCCACATAGTCAAACTATGGTCAGGGTTCAGGCTTGATGGCATTACGAATGGGAACATTGCAAAACCAGCCGTTAAGATCACACCTGCGTTAGATAGGCTCGAGAATAAGAAAGCGAAACCACCGCGCTCAAGACGAGATGCAATTACAGCGAATAGTGGCATAACCACACCTAGAATCGGTGCCGCCCACATTGCTGGGTACGTCTCAAAGTTTGTCATCCACGCGCCAACTTGAAGTGATACTTCTTTGTTTAGCGGGTTAGAGTCTGCGAAGGTATCAATCGTACTTGTAATTACATAGCCTTCGATAGATTGAACCCAGAAGCCACCAATAACAAATAGAACAATTGAGATTAGGCCTGTGAGCTGAGCAACGTTACGAGCACGAGCGTGCAGCGCCTCAGTTGTCTTCATTTGTAACCATGTTGCACCTTGCGTTACGAACAACATCAGAGCTAATACACCACATAGCAATGCAAACGGATTTAGCAGAGCGAAGAATGTACCGTGATACTGAGACATCATTAGGTTATTCAGGTCAAATGGAACACCTTGTAGAAGGTTACCAAATGCTACACCGAAGATGATTGGCGGAACTGAACCACTGAAGCAAAGTGCGTAGTCCCACGCTTCACGCCATTTCAGATTTTCAATCTTTGAACGGTAATCTAGGGCAAGTGGACGTAGCCAAAGTGCAGCGAGAGTCACGTACATAGCAAAGTAGAAGCCAGAGAAAGACGTTGCGTAAACCATTGGCCAGGCTGCGAAAAGTGCACCACCAGCTGTAATCAACCAAACTTGGTTACCATCCCAGTGAGGGGCAATCGTGTTCAGCATAATACGACGTTCAGTGTCACTCTTACCGATTACTGGTGAAAGTGCTGCAACCCCCATATCGAAGCCATCGGTTACTGCAAAACCTACTAATAGAACACCGATTAGGATCCACCAAATAAGTCGTAAGCTTTCGTAATCAAACATTAATATCCCCTCACTTATACTTCAACTGAACGGCTAACTTTGTCTTCAACAGAGTTATCACTTTGTTCGAAGTGGTAACGGCCTGTCTTCAAGCTACTTGGGCCTTTACGTGCGAATTTCAGCATTAGATAAACTTCAGCAATCAAGAACACTGTGTACAGTGCCAATATAGCGAAAAGAGAAGTCCAAAGCTGTTCAATAGTTAGTGCTGATGCAGCAACGTTAACCGGTAGTATTTCACCAACCGCCCATGGTTGACGACCAAATTCAGCAACAAACCAACCTGCTTCAATCGCAATCCATGGTAGTGGGATGCTGAATAAAGCAGCTTTGAGAATCCAAGGTTTTTGTTCGATTTTCTGGCGGCATGTTTGGATAAATGAGGCACCGAAAACGAACAACATAATAAACCCGCAACCAACCATAATACGGAACGCACTAAACAGTGGCCACACTGTTGGGATCGAATCGTCCGCTGCCATTTGGATTTGGTCTTCCGTTGCGTCAACAACATTGTCTGTGTAACGTTTTAGAAGTAGTCCGTAACCTAAGTCACCTTTGACTTCGTCAAACGCACTCATATTTGCTTCAGACTTATCACCTGCGCGAAGCTTTTCAAGTAGCTCGTATGCATAAATACCCGTACGTATACGATCAACATGCTGTTCACGTAGGTCGTGTAGACCTGTTACTTCCTCATCAAACGAACGTGTTGCAATAATACCCATTACGTAAGGGATCTTGATTGCGTAATCGGTATTCATGGTTTCTTGGTTTGGTACACCGAATAAAGTAAATGCAGCTGGTGCTGGCTCTGTGTGCCATTCGGCCTCAACCGCAGCGAGTTTCACTTTTTGAACTTCACCTAACTCGTAACCAGATTCGTCACCCAAAATAATCGTTGATAAAATAGCAGCCATACCGAAAGATGCTGCAATAGCGAATGAACGACGGGCAAACGCTACATCTCGGCCTTTAAGTAGGTAATATGAACTAATCCCCAGTATAAACATTGCACCACACGTGTAGCCAGAAGCTACTGTGTGTACAAACTTAACTTGTGCAACTGGGTTAAACACGACCTCTGCAAAACTTACCATTTCCATACGCATGGTTTCGAAGTTGAATTCTGCGCCTACTGGGTTTTGCATCCAGCCATTCGCTATAAGAATCCAAAGTGCAGAGAAGTTAGAACCAAGTGCCACTAGCCACGTTACCGCTAAATGCTGACGCTTTGACAGTCTATCCCAACCGAAGAAGAAAAGACCAACAAAAGTAGACTCTAGGAAGAATGCAACAAGCGCTTCGATAGCCAGCGGAGCACCAAAGATGTCGCCAACATAATGAGAATAGTAAGACCAATTAGTACCAAACTGGAACTCCATGGTTAAGCCTGTCGCTACACCAAGAGCAAAGTTAATACCAAACAATTTACCCCAGAACTTGGTCATGTCCTTATAAATTTGCTTGCCAGTCATTACATAAACAGACTCCATAATGGCAAGTAAAAATGCCATACCTAAAGTCAATGGAACAAATAGGAAGTGATACATCGCTGTAAATGCAAATTGCAAACGCGACAGATCAACAACATCAATCATGGTAACTCCTTTGTGTCGGCTGGATGACACTTGTGTGATTATTCACCTCAAAAGTCCATGTTAAAACAATCTGCAATATTGTTATTACAACATGAAATTTGTAGCAAAAACGTACCGTTATAGTTAGATTATTGTTAAGTTGTAGCTAATATAGCTGACGCTAATATTACTGGTAAAATCAGTATCTTTCAAAAGGTTTATGGAAGAACCCTGCGCTGATTTGTATCAAATTTATTCGTGCAAATTAGGGGGCTTTTTGAACAATCATGATTAAAGTCACACCAATTTGGCTTGTCTTAATAACACTGCATGATAGCTGTGACAAAACCTCAGCACACAATCAACATTGGAGTCACAACCCCCATAAAGTAGTAACAAAAGATATGGCAACTTATTTCAATCTTTGTTAGTTAAATCAAAGGTGAAATCAAAGTTTTCATTTTTGACGCGACATGTTCGAACTTTATAGCGACGAGCACAATAGAGTTGTTATTCAGTAAAGCGAAAAAATCCCAGCGCTTATGCAACTGGGATCTTTAGAAATGAATATTTTAGCGATTGGACGGTCTATCTATTGCAAAGTGTAAATAGGCTCGGTCAGTCGCAATTCGGCCTCGTGGTGTTCTTTGTAGATAACCTTGCTGAATCAGATACGGCTCTAATACATCTTCAATGGTATCTTTTTCTTCACCAATGGCTGCCGCCATGTTGTCGATACCAACAGGACCACCACCAAACTTCTCCATGATTGCCAGTAGAAGTTTTCTGTCCATATAGTCGAAACCTTTAGCATCGACATCGAGCATGTTCAGTGCGCTATCTGCAACCTCAGGGCAAATATGACCGTTCCCTTTCACTTCTGCATAATCACGTACACGGCGCAATAAACGGTTTGCAATACGTGGTGTGCCGCGAGCACGACGAGCAACTTCTAATGCACCTTCCGGTTCCATTGATAAGCCAAGGCAATCGGCACTGCGCTGAACGATGTTTTGTAAGTCTTCGACTTTGTAATACTCAAGACGCTGAGTGATACCAAAACGGTCACGAAGTGGAGAGGTCAGTGAGCCAGCGCGAGTGGTTGCGCCAATCAAAGTGAAAGGCGGCAGGTCAATTTTGATTGAGCGTGCCGCGGGGCCTTCACCGATCATAATGTCCAATTGATAGTCTTCCATAGCGGGATACAACACCTCTTCAACCACAGGGCTTAATCGGTGGATTTCATCAATAAATAGCACATCATTTTCTTCAAGGTTAGTTAGCAGCGCCGCCAAGTCACCGGCTTTCTCTAATACAGGGCCAGAAGTGGTGCGAATATTCACATCCATCTCATTTGCAACGATATTCGCTAACGTTGTTTTACCAAGACCGGGAGGACCGAATATCAACAGATGGTCAAGCGCTTCATTACGCAACTGTGCCGCTTTGATGAAAATCTCCATCTGATCACGAACGTGGTCCTGACCTTGATAGTCGGCGAGCGCCTTTGGTCGTATTGCACGATCGATAACATCTTCATCTTTAAAAACCGGGTTGTCAGGAGCAATGAGGCGATCTGCTTCAATCATAGAGAGTTCCAATTTGAGAGTGTTAACTCTGTTTTCTTTCAATTCTTGTTAAAAGTATCACCTACGTTAGGTAAACACTCGTTTTACCTAACGTCGAAGCATAAGAGCCGACACGCTAGATACAAGTATCTTTTATCAGCCATACCTTAACCTTTCGATTGAACTATGGCTGTATTATCAACTTCGATTAGACCATCGACTTCAAGGCTTCGCGAATCAACTGTTCACTTGTCATGCCGTCTTTCGCGATTTGAGAAACCACCTTAGAAGCTTGAGTTGGTTTGTAGCCTAGTGCAAGCAGCGCACTTACTGCTTCTTCTTCAGCATCATGAACCGTTGGCATAGAGTCAATCGGTGCAGCGTCAGTCGCAGGGGTAAACAGGTCACCTGCCCCCCACCCTTTAAGGCGGTCTTTCATTTCAACAACAAGACGTTCCGCCGTTTTCTTACCAACGCCCGGAAGTTTCACTAACGTTGAAATGTCTTCGCGTTCAACACTCTGAACAAACTGGCTCGCTGTCATACCTGAAAGGATACCAAGGCCAAGTTTAGGGCCAACACCGTTCGCTTTGATCACTTCGCGGAACAACGCACGCTCTTTAACTGTGTTGAAGCCATAAAGGAGCTGCGCATCTTCACGTACTACAAAATGCGTATAGATAATTGCTTCTTCGCCTACGTTCGGTAGTTCATAAAAACAGCTCATTGGCATTTGTACTTCGTAACCAACACCACTGACTTCAATCAATAATTCTGGTGGCTGTTTTTCTATTAATGTACCGCGTAGACGTCCGATCACAATTCACTCTCTTGATGGAATTTAATTAGAGGGACAGAATATAAAAGAACTGGATGCTTATCCAGTTCTTTGTGGTTTTTCGAGGGATTTATTTACGCCTGTTTAGCTTGGGAGACCACGTAATTTAGGCTTTCAACCAATTCCTTAACTGAAGAGACATGCCCGGTCAGTTCAGAACCATAATTAGCGACTAAACCCGACACAGATTTGGTTTCAGCAACGCTCTGCGCCACTTCAGAGCTGGCAAGATCGAGCTCTTTTAAGGATTCCATCTGCATCGCCATAATATCAGTTAACTGGTTCACATCAGTAGAGATAGTCTGAACCTCTGAAATAATGCCGTTCATTTCATTGGCCGTAGTTTCGATGATCGCTCTGCCGTGCTCCACTTCCACTTTACTGCGATCCAACAAGCTTCGGATCTCGATGGCTGAATGACTACTTTTTGCTGACAGCTCCCTTACCTGGTCAGCTACCACAGCAAAGCCTCTCCCCTGCTCACCTGCGCGAGCCGCTTCTATTGCGGCATTTAGCGCGAGTAAATTGGTTTGCTCTGCTACCGAAGTAATTAAGTCAGCGACCTTCATGATCTCTTGGTTACTTTGTATAATTTGACTGATGGCTCCGGTCGAGGCCTCAAGAGATTCAGAGCTCTTTTGTGCTTTGGTGCCAACGGCTTCACTGCGCTCTTTGAGTTCACCGACAAACGAATTCGACTCTGCGATACCTTGTGTCATCTGATGCAGTTGCTGGCTCATCTCCTCGGCTGCACTCGCCTGAGATTCACAATTGATGTTCAACACTTCGACTTGCGCATGTAAATCTTGTGACTGTTGTTCTAGATGTACAGAGACACCCTGTAAGCTTTCTGAATTCGAGTTGGCTTGGTCGAGCACAACTGACAAGCGTCCTTCACTTTGTGTCGCTTTGTTAGCGACCTGCTGACTCTCTGAAATCGCTTGTTCTGCCATCTCGATAGCGACTTCTTTTTGTTTGGCTGTAAACGCTTGTGCAATACAAATCACCACCAGCGGCATAATAACCCCCGACCATGTTTCAACAACCACCGCTTCCGGAGTAAGCACTAACTGCGGAAATATGAATCCGTTTAGATGAGCGGACGTCATCACCAAAGAGACACCAATCACCAACCCACTCCACACCAAAGCGACAATGCGCGTTCCTGATAAAAAGAAAGCAACCACTAACAAAGGTACCCAATAGGCCTGTGTCGAATCCACCACACCGCCACTTTGATAAATGATATTCAGTGCGTGCACCGCCATACCGACAAAGCCAAAGTTAAGTGCCAAACTTGGTTTCCCAGTAACACGAAGTAACGTGGCTGAGAACAGTTCAAAGACGATAAGGAACACAGAAGTAGCAACCAGCAGCTGCTCTCCGTGTTTTGTCCATTTGATTAAGCTGTAGATACCGACAAAGAAAGCGATGAAAGTGAAAAGTATTAAGATGTCGGCTTGTCTGGTTTGATTGTTGTTCCATTCGCGAGTTTTGGGCAGAAATAGCACGCGCCACAACTTGATAGGGTTCATCAGTGATCATCCTTGATTAACTTATAAGACCTCCGACCAATGTTAATATCATGTTAAATAGGACGCAATATTATGATCTAGGTTCTGTTCGAAAGATCTCATTTCCTCAGGGGTTTAGCGGCTTATTGCTTTGATATGAGCCTAACCAAACGCGAGGCTCATCAGTGTAACTAGGCGAGGCGATATATGCTGGAAGCTAACTGGAGGAGAAAGTTAACGATAGCGCCCTTTTCTTGCGCCTGTGGCTTTACCTGCCAGTGCAATCAAGGTTTTGTTGGTGTTGGCGTGAGTGATCGCTACACCTAACGCATCGGCAGCATCGGCTTGTGGTCTCGCAGGTAACTTAAGCATACTCATTACCATGTTCTGAACCACAGACTTATCAGCACCACCATTACCTGTCACCGCCTGTTTAATCAAACGAGCGGCGTATTCATGAACCGGCAAATCTGCATTTACAGCGGCCACAATTGCGCTACCACGAGCCTGACCTAACTTAAGTGCCGAATCCGCATTCTTTGCCATGAATACTTGCTCAATAGCAAACACATCCGGCTGAAACTGAGTAATGATTTCACTTACCCCGGCGTAGATCTGCTTGAGTCGGCCAGGAAGCTCTTTTTCCGAGGTGCGGATACACCCACTGCCTAAGTAATGCAGATGGCGACCATTTTGACGAATCACACCGTAGCCGGTAATGCGAGAGCCGGGGTCAATCCCCAAGATAATAGACATAACTTCTAGTACTGATTATTTATACATGCTTTATCAGCTTAGTATATCGAACGATAAAAAAAATGTCCGTTAAATTAACGGGCATTTTTATTTACATAAGCAAAAGTCACTCCAATAAAGAGTCACTTAAAAGATAGAGTTCTTAGCTTATTCAGCCGACTCTTCTTTTTGTGCTGCTTTAACTGTGATTGCTAGCTCTTCCAGAGATGCTGGGTTTGCTAGGCTTGGCGCGTCTGTTAGTAGACATGCTGCAGCTGTTGTTTTCGGGAATGCGATAACGTCACGAATGTTCTCAGTACCACAAAGTAGCATTGCTAGACGGTCAAGACCGAATGCTAGACCAGCGTGTGGTGGAGTACCGTATTGAAGAGCATCTAGTAGGAAGCCAAACTTCTCTTGTTGCTCTTTCTCTTCGATACCTAGGATACCGAATACAGCCGTTTGCATCTCTGCGTTGTGAATACGTACAGAACCACCGCCAACTTCGTAGCCGTTGATTACCATGTCGTATGCGTCAGAGTTTGCTGCTGCTGGGTTTGCTTTTAGCTCTTCCGCAGTCACACCTAGTGGAGATGTAAATGGGTGGTGCATTGCGTGTAAGTTACCTTCGCCGTCTTCTTCAAACATTGGGAAGTCGACAACCCACAATGGAGCCCATGCAGATGTATCTGTTAGCTCTAGGTCTATACCTAGTTTAAGACGAAGTGCGCCCATTGCTTCAGCAACGATGCCTGCTTTGTCTGCGCCGAACAGAATGATATCGCCAGATTCAGCTTCAGTGCGATCTAGAATACCTTTGATTACGTCTTCGCTTAGGAATTTAGCAACTGGAGATTGGATACCTTCCATGCCAGCGGCACGGTCGTTAACCTTCATCCAAGCTAGACCTTTCGCGCCGTAGATGTTTACGTACTCTGCGTAACCGTCGATTTGCTTACGAGTTAGCTTAGCACCACCTGGAACACGGATAACCGCTACACGACCTTTTTCGTCGTTAGCTGGGCCAGAGAATACTTTGAACTCAACGTCTTTAACTAGGTCAGCAACGTCAACAAGCTCTAGTGGGTTACGTAGATCTGGCTTATCAGAACCGAAACGACGAATCGCTTCAGAGAAAGGCATTACTGGGAATTGACCTAACTCTACATCTAGAAGCTCTTTCCACATATCGTGAACTAACTTTTCAGTGATGTTACGTACTTCTTGAGAAGACATGAACGATGTTTCGATATCGATCTGAGTAAATTCAGGCTGACGGTCAGCACGTAAATCTTCATCACGGAAACATTTAACGATTTGGTAGTAACGGTCAAAACCAGACATCATCAGCAGTTGCTTGAACAGCTGAGGAGATTGAGGAAGCGCGTAGAAGCTGCCTTTATGAACACGGCTTGGTACTAGGTAGTCACGAGCGCCTTCTGGAGTCGCTTTCGTTAGTACTGGTGTTTCGATATCTAGGAACAGGTTCTCGTCTAGGAAGCGACGAACGAAGCTAGATGCACGAGCACGAAGCTTGATGCGATCACTCATTTCTGGACGACGAAGATCGATGTAACGGTACTTAAGACGCTGTTCTTCAGAGTTCGTTTGGTTGAAGTCTAGTGGAAGCGCTTCTGAACGGTTGATGATCTCGAGACCAGTAGCGTAAAGTTCTACTTCACCAGTAGCCATGTCTTTATTTACTTGGCTGTCAGGACGAACGCGTACTTCACCAGTCAATTTGATACAGAACTCATTACGCAGTTGGTTAGCGATCGGGAAGATATCTTTCATATCTGGATCGACAACAACCTGAACGATGCCTTCACGATCACGCATATCAATAAAGATAAGACCGCCTAAATCACGGCGACGGTTTACCCAGCCGCACAATTCCACAGTTTGTCCCGCCAGGGACTTGTTCAGGTTACCACAGTAATGGGTACGCATAATGAATTTCCCAATCTCTTAATAATTTACTAATTTCCAAGTTGTAGGTGTTAAAATAGCTCTACAGAGCTTTTTACCTAACAAAGCAAGGAATCATTTATACGCGGAAACTCGGTTAAAATCGACCTTCCACACTCGAATTTATTGTGTTTTATCTGGCTTTGCTGCTTTTTAGCTCATCAAGCGCGCAAAGATTCACCAAAACCAAAAAAATTGCGATAATTATATCTCGAAAATACCTTAATCAGCAAAAGTCTCGTACAGTAGATTTTCATTTCGATTAAAAGCAGTAATGTGATGACTAATGATGCAAAAACGATGGACACTTTACCTCTAAGACTTGGATTAACCATGTGGTCTCATTCTGAGTGGCAAAGTCAGTTCTACGGTAAAGGCACCAAACCCGCAGAGCGCCTTGAAAAGTACACTCAAGTTTTCCATACCGTAGAGGGCAATACGACCTTTTACGCAACGCCGAATATGACTACCGTGCATAACTGGAAAGCGGCAAGCCACGATGACTTCAGGTTCACCTTTAAACTGCCCAAGTTTATCACCCACCAGCAACAACTTAGACACTGCCAAGCCGAGCTCAAAGAGTTCTTAATAACGATGTCACCCCTACATGATCGCATAGGTCAGTGGACCATACAGCTACCACACAGTTTTGAACCGAGTATGCTTCCCACTCTGCAAAAATTTTGCACCTTGTTTCCAAAGCAGATGCAGCTCGGCGTTGAAGTTCGCCACTTGGGTTTCTTTGATAAAGGCGATGCTGAAAAACGCTTTAACCAATGGCTTGTCGAAGAAGGTATTAACCGCATCATTATGGATAGCCGCCCTGTCTTTTCTGCGCTGCCAACCACAGAAGCGGTAATCGATGCGCACCAGAAAAAGCCACGCGTGCCCGTTCATGCCATTGCGACGGCCAACAATCCAATGATTCGATTTATTGGTCACCCTGACCAAGCGCCAAATATCGAATTTTTCAAGCCTTGGTTTAACAAAATTCCACAGTGGCTAAGTGAAGGCAAACAACCGTACTTAATGATCCACACCCCAGACAACAATCATGCACCAGAACTCGCAATCGCCATCTATGAGTTATTACAAAAGCAAGTATCTGAAAATACGTCACTACTACTACCTGACCTGGAACAATTTCCAGCTCAGAAAGGTTATCATCAAATCTCGATGTTTTGAGGTTTCTTGTACATACAATAGTAATCCTTGGCAGTAATCTGAGTTTTCGTGACAGCAGTCCTATTTTTTCGTAAAATACGCCCCCTTTTATTTGGTAAGAGTTTTATACCAATAACGCTGACTGTCGAGAGAGAATGCCATGAGCAACAAAGACAACATCTTTTCCGCTCCTATTGATAAAATTGGAGACTTCACCTTTGATGCAAGGGTCGCAGAAGTATTCCCGGATATGATTCAACGCTCAGTTCCTGGCTACAGCAATATCATCTCAGCTATCGGTATGTTAGCGGAGCGTTTCGTAAAACCGCATTCAAACGTTTATGACCTGGGTTGTTCTCTTGGCGCTGCAACACTTTCCATGCGTCGTCACATCCAGCAAGAAGGCTGCACAATTTTCGCTATCGATAACTCGGAAGCGATGGTTGAGCGCTGCAAATTACACGTTAACGCTTACCGCAGTGACACGCCTGTAGAAGTCATCGAAGCCGATATCCGCGAAGTCGAAATCAAAGATGCTTCGGTCGTGGTGCTTAACTTCACGCTGCAGTTCCTATCGCCAGGCGACCGCTATGCTCTACTTGAGAAAATTCATGCCGGCCTGCGACCAGGCGGAATTCTAATCTTATCTGAGAAATATGTATTCGAAGATGACAGCTCGAACGAACTGCTTATCGATCTGCACCATGATTTCAAACGTGCTAACGGATATAGCGAACTTGAAGTAAGCCAAAAACGCAGCGCGATTGAAAACGTGATGCGCCCAGACTCTATCCCTGTGCACAAAGAGCGCTTTGATAAGATTGGCTTCTCAAGCAGCGAAGTATGGTTCCAATGCTTTAACTTTGGATCAATGTTCGCGATTAAGTAGCTCACAAACCCAGTTAGCTCGTACTAGAACGTCATCCTCACAGTAGTGAATGACACGATAACTTTTACACCACCAATTCAGTGAAAAACTATGTTTAATTTTGCCAATTTTTATCAACTTATTGCCCAAGATACTCGCCTACAGCCGTGGCTTAACGTTTTGCCACAGCAACTGACGGATTGGCAGAATGCAGAGCACGGTGATTTCGATCGTTGGTTACGCGCGTTAAACAAAATTCCACAAGACGTACCAGATCAAGTCGACCTAAAAAATTCAGTGACTATTGGTAGTTCTACGCCATACCACTCAGGTGAATTGAAAAAGCTAGAAAGCTTATTGAAGACGTTCCACCCATGGAGAAAAGGCCCTTACACGGTTCACGACATCCATATCGATACAGAGTGGCGCAGTGACTGGAAATGGGATCGTGTACTTCCACATATTTCTCCATTGAAGAACCGCTCGGTGCTAGATGTTGGCTGTGGTAACGGCTACCACATGTGGCGTATGCTAGGTGAAGGAGCACGCTTAACTGTGGGTATTGATCCTTCTCACCTATTCTTGATTCAATTTGAAGCTATTCGTAAGTTAATGGGCAATGACCAACGCGCTCACCTTCTACCTTTAGGTATCGAACAGCTACCAAAACTTGAAGCCTATGACACGGTATTCAGCATGGGTGTGCTGTACCACCGTCGTTCTCCACTGGACCACCTTATTCAACTGAAGGACCAATTAGTGTCTGGCGGTGAATTAGTACTGGAGACTCTAGTGATTGAAGGCGATGAGAACGCAGTATTGGTGCCTGTTGATCGCTACGCACAGATGAGAAATGTGTACTTTTTCCCTTCTGCTCGTGCACTGAAGCGCTGGCTTGAACAAGTTGGCTTTAAAGACGTACGCATCGTGGATGAGAATGTTACGACAATTGGTGAACAGCGCACAACTGAGTGGATGACACACAACTCTCTGCCCGATTACCTGGATCCAAACGACCCAAGAAAAACTGTTGAAGGTCACCCTGCGCCGAGACGCGCTATTCTTATCGCAACCAAGCCATAAACTTAATATTTAAAAGCCCAAATTGCGCCGTAACAAAGTTTGTCTCTAAAGCTCATTTATTTTCTAAAACTGACAAAAGTTTAATAAACGAGCTATTTCAAATAGCAATAATTGGCGTAGCGCTCACATTGCGATTCAATATGACCAGACTCTTACAATAGGATGCTTCACGCATCCTTTTTTGTGGGCTAAACTTCTAAATAGTCTGAACTATTCTCTAATTTTCCAAAGGTTTTTTTTTATGTTTAAGCGATTATCGCCGATTGTGGCGGTTGGTTTGCTCTCTGGTTGTACCCTAACTAACGGTGCGGCCTACCACCAAGAAACTCTCGACGCTATTGCCCGCTCAGAGACAAACATCGCAAATAAGGTTCAAAATCTAGAACTGCAACTAAGCAATCAAAGTGATTACATTGAAAGCTTAGAAGACGAAATCACAACCCTTTCCCAACAGCTTAATGTTCACCTAAACAGCATAGAACACAAAGTGATTGATGAGCTAGAAGAAGAGCCCGTCGCAGTTGAAGCGTCTCCTATTGCTCCAACTGCACAACCTACAATCCTTGGCGGCATCGAAAAAGTATCTATCGACTCTATCAAACAAAGCTTCGATGCTCGTGTTGATACAGGTGCTACTACATCCTCTTTGAATGCTGTTGATATCAAAGAATTCGAACGCAATGGCAAAGATTGGGTACGATTCCACCTAGCTGATAAATCACAAGCGACAGAAGAGCAAAAATGGATTGAAGCGCCTGTTGCACGTTATGTAAAAATCCGTCAGTCAACGACCGACCAAGCAGAACGTCGAGCTGTGATCGAATTATGGGTTAAGGTTGGAAAAATCCATGAAAAAGCGCAATTTACATTGGCGGATCGCTCTCAAATGAGTCACCCTGTATTACTAGGACGCGAATTTATCAAAGACATAGCGCTAGTAGATGTAAGTAAACAATACGTACAAACGGAAGCCAAATAACAACAGTAGGGTAAGCTATGACGTCACGAATTCCATTTTATATCTCTATTTTTCTACTCATCGTTGCTGGCATAGCACTGAGTATGTTCAGACACACGACCTATGGTGTTCCTTGGACCCCGGGGGAAACCAGACAGGTGTGGGACATTGAGGCTCGTATCGAATTCAATGCAGTAGGTAAAGAAGCTAAAGTTTCATTAGCGGCTCCTCATACCCAGTCTAACTACACGCTAATCAACGAATCAGCTTCATCACCAGGCTACGGTATCTCTTACTTGAATACCGAGTCGGGCCGCCGCGCAGAATGGTCGATCCGCTATGCTGATGGTCCACAAACCATCTACTACAAAACTCAATTCTTAGTCGACAGCCAAGCGAAAGTTAGAGAAAACCCACCAGAAGGTGAAATTGCTCAACCTAGTTTCGACGGACCAGAAGAGGCAGCATCAATTGCATTGATTGACCGTGCAACCAAACGTTCAGCGGACAACCTAACCTTCACCCGTGAGCTCATCAAAACGCTAAACGATCCAGACAGCCAAAACTCTGCGCTGCTTCTGAACAACATGACCAAAGTGGAAGCGACACACAAGCTACTTTCGGCAGCAAAAATCCACAACAAAGTGGTTGGTGTTGTCGAGTTAGAAGATGGTCGCCGTCGTCAATCTATTCAAAACATGATCCAAGTTTGGGATAACGAGCAGTGGATTCTATTCTCACCTGAATCAAGCGAGAAACAAGTTCAATCAAACCTACTTATTTGGGACGAGTCGAACGTCTCTCTATTAGATGTTGTTGGCGGTCAAAACAGTAAAGTTCACTTCTCTATGATTGCTCAAGAGGTTACTCCTACTGAAGCAACCAACCGTAAAGTCTCTGCAGACCAACTATTGAACCTATCAATTCATAGTCTGCCGCTAGAAGAGCAAGCAATGTTTAAAACCATCATGCTAATTCCAATCGGTGCTCTGATCGTTGTGTTCTTGCGTGTCATAGTCGGATTGAAAACATCTGGTACTTTCATGCCTGTTCTAATTGCAGTAGCTTTTGTGCAAACACAACTGGTCACCGGTATCGTTGGCTTCCTACTCATTGTTGGCACTGGCCTTGTTATTCGAAGCTATTTGTCCAAGTTAAACCTCTTACTAGTTGCCAGGATTTCTGCGGTGATTATCACGGTAATCATGATTATTTCCGTGTTTACCGTGGTTTCTTTCAAAGTAGGTCTGACTGAAGGTCTATCTATTACATTCTTCCCAATGATTATCCTATCTTGGACGATCGAACGTATGTCTATTCTATGGGAAGAAGAAGGTGTGAAAGAAGTTGTTCTTCAAGGTGGTGGGTCACTATTGACGGCCGTACTTGTTTACTTAGCAATGACTAATCCGTTCATTCAACACCTAACATTTAACTTTATTGGTCTACAACTGATTGTCCTAGGGGGTATTTTACTACTGGGTACTTACACTGGTTACCGCTTAACTGAGCTACGTCGCTTTAAACCGCTAGCGGAGGATTAAGTTATGTTTGAACAGTTTACTTCGCCATTTAAGTTGAAAAACAAAGGCATCATGGGAATGAACAAGCGTAACCATAGCTACATTGGTCGCTATAATGATCGCTCAAAGTATCCGTTAGTAGATGACAAGCTAAAGACTAAAATCATTGCGGAACAAGCAGGTGCGACCGTGCCTAAACTTATCGGCGTGATCAGTCACCAAGCTGAAGTAAAGACAATCCACAAAATGGTTAAAGAGTGGCCGGGTTTTGTAATTAAACCAGCTCAAGGAAGTGGTGGTAAGGGCATACTTGTCATCACCTCACACAAGGAAGGCGTTTACACTAAGCCTTCTGGCTCTACCATTAACGAACAAGATGTAGAGCGTCACATCAGTAATGCGCTAGCGGGACTATTCTCGCTAGGTGGCAAAAATGACGTGGCGGTCGTGGAAAACTTGATTAAGTTTGACGAATGTTTTGACGGTTTCAGTTATGAAGGTGTACCCGATGTACGTATCATCGTATTCAAAGGCTACCCTGTTATGGCGATGATGCGTCTCTCTACTTCAGCTTCTGATGGCAAGGCAAACCTTCACCAAGGTGCCGTCGGTGTAGGTATCGACATCGCAACAGGCAAAGCAGTGCGAGCGGTTCAGTTTGACCAACCGGTGACGCATCACCCAGACACAGGTAAAGAACTGGCACTGCTGCAAGTTCCTCACTGGGAAAAGCTGCTGACTCTTGCATCAAGCGCTTGGGAGATGACTGGCTTGGGCTACATGGGTACGGATATGGTGCTAGACCAAGAAGAAGGCCCAATGGTCCTTGAGCTTAACGCTCGTCCAGGTTTGGCTATCCAAATCGCGAACGGCGCAGGTTTACTTCCTAGATTACAGCATATTGAAAACCTTGGTACACCCGCTGAATACCCAAAACCTGCAGAGCGGGTTGCTTACGCTGCGAAGCAATTTGGTGTTCACAGTAATGAAATTATTTCAAGCTAGTCCTAAAACGAGCGAAGAACAAACCTGTTGTTGAATTAATCACTCTGTATCTCATCAAGAACAAAAAAGCCGCGTAACTCTGAGAGTTATGCGGCTTTTAGCTAACATATTTTCCAATCTAGCCGACTCGGCTAAAATTATGTTACCCCAATACCAAATTCACAGGGGATTCAAACAAGGAACAGACACTAACCTTGAGATTGGACATAAGGTTGGTGTGGTCTTAGCAATTATTCAAAAAGGCTAGATTCGAGGCATAAAAAAAGCCCCTACGATGAGGGGCTTTGAATTAGTAGGAAAAGGTCAGCTTGTGCTTATTGTTCAGTTTCTTCGATAAGCTCTTGAACTGGAGAAGCTGGCTTATTCTGAGCAAATCCGCGCAGACCAACAACGTGTACGTGTTCGTGATCTTTGAAGACCTTACGCACCAGTTTGTAGGTTGTTCCCTTCTCTGGGCTGATGTTCTCTGGCGCTGCAATCAGAAGCTGCATACCTAGACGGTCACACAGTTCAAACAGTGTAGAGATAGACTTCGCATCCAGACGTGCTGCTTCATCAAGGAACAACAAGCGACATGGAACAATGTCTTTGTTACGAAGTCGACGAGATTCTTCTTCCCAGCTCTGAACCACCATCAGTAGGATAGATTGACCAGTACCAATCGCCTCACCGGTAGACAGCGCGCCCGATTCAGCTTGTAGCCAACCATCAGAACCACGGTTAACTTCAACACTTAGTTCTAGGTAGTTACGGTAATCCAGTAGCTCTTCACCCAGAACTTGCGGAGAACGTTGGCCCATATCGATGTGTGGGTTCACACGTTGGAACAACTTCGCCATCGCTTCTGAGAAGGTGAAACGGGTCGTTTCGAACAGGTCTTTATGCTGCTCTTGTTGAGTCGCTAAGCCCGATAGCAAGATTTCGTGGCTTTCACGGATCTTAACGTTCAGACGTACGCCCTTAACCTGACCAAAGTAAATGTTTGACAGACCTTGGTTAAGCATACGAATACGGTTCTGCTCGCGCTGAATCGTCTTCTTAATAATACTTGCTACTGACTCAGAGCTGATTGCTAGGCGATTTTCACGCTGCGTCAGTTCTTCAGTTAATCGAGCTAGTTCAACTTCCATCTCTTCGATTGCTTCAACCGGATCATCCGTATGGATGATGTCTTGGCGAATACGCTCGCGAAGATGTTGGTAAACCGCAATGTAGAACAAAACCTTACGCTCTGGATGCGCGTTATCTTCCGATAGGCGCAACGAATCGCGTAGGTCTTCATTGTCAGCCACAGCCAGACGAAGTGCACCCAGTGATTTATCCGACATTGAGCGAAGTTCACCAGCCGTTAAGTAAGCCAGTTCACGCTTGTGTAGACGACGTTCAACGTCATTCTCACGAGCTAAACGCAGTACTGAACACCAACCGGCTTTTGCTGCAACAACGAAGGTACGAAGCTCTGTGTATTCTTTCTGTACTTTCTTAAGACGCTTAGCCAGTGCTTTCATCTCAAGTTCAGTTGAGGTAATCGTGCGTTCGTATTCGCTCTTGCGACTGCGAGAAGTATGCAGACGCTCTTGAAGTTCATCACGACGACGAACCGCGCGCTCTTCAGCACCTTCATCAGCGTTAACACCGAACTCTTGAAGCTCTTGTTTAAACTCTTGAACAGTCTCTTGCTTCGCTTGATGCGAGCTCTTCAGCGCTGCCAATACTTGGTTGTACTGGTTCATCTGTTCGCGAGCTTGCTTCAAGCCATCACGGCCTTTCGCACGAGCTTGTTCTGCTTGGACCAGTTTTGCTTTCAGTTGATCACTCAATTCACTACTCTTGTTAAGCAGGTCAACTGAGTCTGCGTAAGAAAAGTAGTGACGGCGTTCAATCAGATCAGACAGTGCGAACACTTTGCCTTTTAGCGTTTGTAGCGCGTTGTCCGCTTGACGGTACTCAGCTTCCAAAGCTTCAAATTGTTCTGGATCAGCGTCTAGTGCAGAAACGATTTGCTCTAGTGACGCAAGTGCTTTGCCATGAGTCTTCAGGTAAGACTTAGCTTCACTCAGACGTTCTAGTTGTACTTCTAGTTCAGCCAAACGTTCAGCTAATTTTTCGTCTTCTAGAATACGAACCATAGGCGCTAACTTATCAAGCGCAGCAATCGCCTGTTTACTTTGTTGAAGCTTGCTACGTTGTTGTTGCTCTTTCGAATCCAGTTCAGCTAACGAGCGCACGACTTGGTTACGTTTCTCACGAACGACTGCAAGTGCTTGCTCTGGATCGGCATTAAACGCAACGTGCAGGTGCTTCGCTACAAAGCTGTTAAATGCTTGATATAGACGGTTCAGCTTTTGAGAGTCAAACGCAGCTTTCGCGTGATTCTCAACAACCACATCGCGCTCTTCACGCAGTTTCTCAAGACGTTGCTCACGAGCTGCACGACCAAACAATGGGATCTCAGGGAAACGAGAGTAACGCACCTGGCGAGCATTCAATTGAACACACACTGCGCCATCTAACTCATCAGCATTGAATGAACTGTCATCAAACGCATCTACATCCCCCTCAAGGATGTAAAGGTCTTCAGGGCAGTCATCAAGATCAATCAGCTTCTCTTTGATGCCATCAAGATCTGAAACCACAATCGCATGACGAGCCGGGCCATACATCGCACTGAAATATGGTGCATCGCCAATCGTGATGTCGTCGTAGATCTCAGAAAGCAGCACGCCACCAAGGGTGTCTGCTAGGCCTTTCAGGCGAGGATCATTTGAACCACCAGGAGATGCTAGACGCTCGATCTCTTGTTCAAGTTCAGATCGGCGCGTTGCCAGTTGATCTTTTTCCATCGCTTGAGATTTCTCATCTTCAAGCACTTGCTGCATTTGCGTCATCACAGCTTGGCTATCTTCTAGCTCAGCTTCGGTTTGATCTCTTAACGATTCAAGCGCATCGTTTGCTGTGATCCACGCAGGAGCAATTGACTCAAGCTTTTGAATCTCTTGATCGTGGTTTTGCTGAACACGACGTTGCTCACTCTTCGCTTCACGAAGCTCTTCTTGAGCATACTCAAGCGTTTCGATCTGCATGGCATGACGTTCACGTTCTTCTTCAAAAACCGCTTCGTCAGTCAGTGAAATGTTGTGCTGCTTTTGGTATTCAGTTGCTAGCTCTTTCGCTTGACGTTGCTGCGCTACGTCACGAGCCATGTCACGGTGTTGAGCATGCCATTGCTGTTCGTTTTCAACAACATTTTTGGCTTTGCGGCCTTTTTCTAGAGCTTGCTTAGCGCTATAAGACGCCTCTTTACGCTCAACGTCTCCAACAATGCTCTTAACCAAAGACAATGCTTTGTCGAACTGAGCCGAAGCTGCAGAAGACATGTCTAGCTTATGTTTCGTTGCCAGTAGAGTCTGTGTGCTTGATTCTTCTTGTGCTTTCAGCTCAGAAACTAGAGTTAACGCACTTTCTGCAGTAATCGATTCATCACCGAGTAACTGCTTGGTTTTCTCTAGGGCTTGAACCGCTTGCTGGTATTGAAGTGCACGTGTCTGCTGAACATCCAACGCTTGTTGGTAGTCTGCAAGCTGAGTTTTCAGACTATCCACTTCTTCTTCAGTGATGGTTGCCTGCTCTTCAGCTAGAAGAACTCTCTCTTGAGCTTCTTCCACTACCATCATCTGCTCTTCTAGACGCTCATTAAGCTCTTCTAGATCTTCGCTGTAGCGAGCAATTTTCTCTTGCTGACGAAGTGCAGTTTGAACCAATTGAAGATGATCCGAAGCCGCTTGGTAATCTTGCTCTAGCGCTGATTCTTGATCCACCAACAGTTCAAGCTCTTCTTGAGCTCGATTAAGCAGGTTGTTTTGCTCAAGTAAAGTTTCACGCGAACCAAACAGCTCACCACGGAACTTCATAGTTTGATCAAGCTTGTTACGACGATCGTTCGCATGGCGCATGTAGTCTGCTGCCACGTAGTTGGTCGATTCAGTGATCAAATGCTTGAACAAGTCACGATCCGACTGAGTTGTCTTGATCGCTTCTAGCGTCATGCGGTTCTCACGCAGTGCCGATTCCATATCTTGGAATGCTTTCTTCACACCACCATTTTGCGGCAGAAGGTAATCACGCAGAGAACGTGTAATCGCACTTGAGATACCACCGTAAAGTGATGCCTCAATCAAACGGTAGAACTTAGAACGGTCGCTGCTGTTACGCAGTTTCTTCGGTACCACACCGTATTCAAACATCTGTGAGTGGTAATCCACAATCGAAGAGAACGCTTTGAAGTGTGCGCCTTCGTATTGTGTAACTGCGGCTTTCACATCGTTCAACTGACATACACGAGCGTGGCTGTCTGAAACGTTCTGAATCAGTACGTCCGTTGGCTTTACATGGCTAGGAAGGCCTTGGATAACGAACGGCTTGATGTCTACTTTCTTGTCACGACCAGCAACTTGCTGCAGTTTTACGGCAAACAGTAGGCGTTGGTTACGAGAGTTCACCACGTCTAGAGCAGCATAACATGCGCCCGGCTGAAGCTTACCGTAAAGGCCTTTATCACGAGATGACTGTGAGCTACCCGCTTCCGTAGTGTTACGGAAATGCAGAAGGCTTTGGTCAGGGATAAGTGCTGTAATGAATGCCGCCATTGTGGTCGACTTACCTGCACCGTTACCGCCAGAAAGCGTTGTGACCAATCCATCAATATCAAAAGTACGTGCGAAGAAGCCGTTCCAGTTGACCATGGTTAATGATTGATACTTACCTCTTTCAATCATGCTTCACCTTCTACTTTTGTTTGTTCGCCGTCATTTGACTCAAGGTCAAAGTCAGCTTGTTCGTTAAAAATATCTTGTTGACCGTTTTCATCTACATCTGATGCCGCTTCTGCTTTCTCTTCATTCAACAAGCTACCTTGGTTAGGTTCTTGTGTATGCACCACAGCCTCACCATCACGGATAAGACGCAGTTGAGCTTCTTTCATGTCATCGCCAACACGTACGTCCGCACCAAAACGAAATACCGCTTCGCTGATACGGAATTTGCCCGTTTCGCCAATCGCTATCAACATGCCGATACGACGTAAGCGACGTAGAGAAGTACGTACTTTTTCAAACAGTTTTTCTTTGTCTAAGTCAGAACCAGACGCACGGTTTGTTGCTAGCTTCATGAGCTTTTTCTCATCCGCTAACGTCATTAGCTCTTCAAACAACTCTTGGTTAGTGAAGATACCTTCGTGAGCCAAACGTTCTGGGCTCAGGTATAAGAAACACAATACCTTACCTACAAGCATGTCTAGCTCAGACAACACACTACGACCGATCAGAGACGTAGAACGTGGACGCAGATAGAAGAAACCTTCCGGTGCTTTCACAAGCTCTGTGTTGTAGCGTTGGTAGAAATGCTGAAGCTCAACTTCAAAATCAGAAAGTAACGCGTGGTTATCTAGGTCTTCTGTTGAAATATGCTTGCCTGAACGCAGCATGCTATCTAGCGCAGGGAACAATGGGTTCGCTATCGCTTTTACCAGTTTCTCTGGCATGTAATCATCAGTACTTGTTAATGACATTGGCTTGTACCTTTGCACCGAAATCGTTGATTGCCTGCCAATCTGGCTGAATAGCCTGATAGTCAGACTCTGAGTAACCTAAGCGCACCGCTTGGTCGACAACAATTCTGGCTAAATCAAAATGGTGTGTGCGAGGGTGTTCAGCGAGGTAATCGCGTAACACAAGGCCAAGATCGATTGGCACACCTTGCTGTTTGTGAGCTTTCAACATATCTGCAATTTTTTCAGACAGCAGATCATTCACTTGCTCAAATTCTTCATACTCTACGTCGAGTGGTGCTTGTCCCGTTACTTCGTCATCACGAAGCACAAGAGCTTCATCACGAAGGTCGTTTAGCTTTTCAGCGTCGGCATACGTCAGTAGCCAAGGCGCATCAAAATATTCAACCACAGATTGACGTAGGCGTTGGCTGAAGGCACGGTTCTTATCCATATCAATCGCGGTACGGATAAACTTGTGAACGTGACGGTCATAGCCGATCCACAGGTCAATTGCTTGTTGGCCCCAACTTGTGATTCGGTCGAGCTTCATTTGCAGACCAAACAAGGTTTCGCCAACAAACTCAAGTTCGTCGTCACCGTAGACTATTTCTTGGATATCGAGGATCTGCGTTTGCAGTTCATCACCTGCCGCTTGCAAGGTGTCTTGCAGCTCTTTTAGCGTGGCAGAGGTTTCTGACAGCAAGACTTCACAGTTGTTGATCGCTTCACGCCAATCTTTATTAAGAAGGTCAGCAATCTGCTGTTTTACAGTCTGTTGCTGCTCATCCATAACACGTTGGTTAAGATCAATCTGATCGAAAATTTCACCAACGGAATACTTGAGCACACCGTAAACGTTCTTTCTCCAATGTCCTGGCGTTCCGCCTTTCTGCGCCGCTTCAATGGCCTTTGCCATTTCATCCGCAACCATTGAAAGCTGGATAGACAGTTTTAATTTAGAGAACTGACGGTGACGTAAATAATAATCTGAGATACCAATAGCCAACGGTGACAAACGGTAGATGCTTGCACCATCGGTAATTTCGCTGGTGAAGCGGCTAATCAGCTTCTGTTTAACCAACTCATTGATTGCGTTATTAGCGCGAAACGCTGACGCTTCACCAGTATCTTCAAACAGTCGAGTGACGATAGTAAATGCATCATGCATTTCACCCTCGCCCAACTCTTCATCGAACCTTTCATTGCTTAATACTGCGATAGCAATCAAAAATGCTAAGCGCTCTGGCGGCAAGTTTAATGAAAAATCATGCTGCTTGACCCAGCCCACCAACTCATCAATTGGCTGCTCTTCGGCAGTTTGAGTCATTTCACTCATTGTGGTTCCTGTTACTGTTCTTCGTCATATCGAATACGTTTAATATGACGCCTATTTCTTTATAACGCGGGCTTGTTACGATTGCATAGCGCTTGTTGTGGCCTCTTTTACCACATTCATCACTTTTATTGCGCAGGTTTTTGAGCCCAAACGTGAATATACCGGCCTAGTGACAGATATGGCTCTTGGCGGCATAGCTGCTTTTCTAGTTCCAATACATCTTCAAATTGGTAATCGCCCATGTACTCCATATTTCCTATGTAGTCACTGAAAGAGCGAATGCCAGATTTACCACAGATTTCTAGACCAGCGTCTTCTATCCATTGATAAACCTCTTCAGGCTTCAAGCCTTTTTGTGGTTGCAGCTTAAACCGTTTTCGATGTGGCATCCCATTCAATACATGAGGAATGTTGCCACAAATCACATTTTTCAGTACTAATCCGTGGTGGTTGTAAAACATTATCGAGGCAACACCACCTGGTTTAACTTGTTCAAGTAGCAAATCGAGTGCTTCTTTAGGGTCTGCTAGCCACTCCATAACGGCATGAAACATCACAAAGTCGACTTGATCGTCGAGATGCTCTGCCACTTTTTGTACCGGAGAATGGATAAACTGATATTGCTCTAACAGCCCCGCTTCGGTGATCCCTTCTTGAGCCAGCTTTAGCATCTCAGAAGACAGATCACATAGAAAAACCTTATGACCAAGCGCCGCGATTTTTTGCGACATCTGTGCCAACCCGCCTCCGGCATCAAGCACATGCAATGGAGAAACAGAACCTTCAAACTTGCTCAAAGCTTGTTCTAAATCTTCCCATACGATGATCTGACGGATCTCTCCTTTGTCGGAGCCGTAAATATTTTTTGCAAATTTGTGGGCAATATCGTCGAAATTACGGTCTTCAGTCACAGCTACTTGAGTTATTATGTCTTATCGTGCCTGCTATTCTGTCACAGGAATTTCAGGAATAAAGAGGCGATGTCTCTTTTTACTACTAAGTGATGTTTTTTCGGACTATTCGGATATGTTTGAGCTGAAAAAAGTAGTGTCTTCATTACTGATGCCACTACCAGCAATGTTAATTCTCGCATTTCTGGGCTTAGCCCTAGTGATGTTTACTACTAAAAGAAAGACTGGTTGCTTAATTACCCTCTCTGCCCTCTGTGGTATTTTCCTAATCGCTTTCCAACCAGTTTCTAGTCAACTTTTAATGCCAATGGAGAGGCAGCACACTGCATTTTTACCGGTCGATGAGACTGTCGATTACGTGATGGTTCTGGGTAGCGGACACGTTGTTGATGACCAGGTCCCACCAACATCTGAACTGAGCCGTACAGGCTTGATGCGTTTAAGTGAAGGGATTCGTATTTTACGTCTCTACCCTGGCGCTAAACTGATTTTGTCTGGCTACGGTGCTGGTACAGAGGTCAGTAACGCAAGAATGATGGCTAAGGTAGCCCTAGCACTTGGAGTGTCAAAACCTGACATCATTTTGCTGGAAACAGCCAAAGATACGTGGGAAGAAGCTCGCCAAGCAGCAGCGTTCGTGAAAAACAAGAAAATGGTATTGGTGACTTCAGCAATCCACATGACACGTGCTCTAAACGAATTTAATGCAGCAGGCATGAAACCATTGCCAGCTCCAACCAACTATCTTGCTCAAGACGGCATAGTAGAGCCTTGGAACAAATACATGCCTCAAGCGATTTATCTTGAACAAACAGAACATTACTGGCACGAGACGCTAGGATTAGTTTGGCAAAGCCTACGCGACTGGTTAGACACCAGTAGCGATGTTGCCGAAGAGCCAATCGTAATACCTGAAGCTTCTAGCTTAGCTGAAGACGACAACGCCGTTTCGGCAGCACTGCCTCAATAGGAAAATGACATAAAATACTAA
>NZ_JBQKUM010000058.1:0-31458 GCF_054968605.1 Pseudoalteromonas sp. G5_S1_14_S5
CAACATCGCTTTATTTAGAAAAAGGCACACGAATGGCACCTTCCATGATCACTCGGGCGCTGCGACTCATGGTCGCCCTCTCTACCTTCCATCCATTTTCAGACTGGATCGCTTTAGCACCAACCTTTAACGCTCCTGATGGATGACCAAAAGTCACAAAGTCACGAGAGCCTCCTCCCGCCGCTAAATTCACTAAAGTCCCGGGGACACTTGCCGCTGAAGCAATCGCAACCGCAGCTGTGCCCATCATGGCGTGATGCAGCTGCCCCATAGACAAAGCACGGACCAACAGATCGGTATCAGCGACAGCAACTGACTTGCCGCTTGAAGCTTGATACGCTTGAGGCTTGGCCACAAAGGCAACCTTTGGGGTGTGGTGACGTGATTCCGCTTGTTCTAACGAATCAATAAGTCCCATCGCAACTGCGCCATGCACTCGGATAGACTCAAACATTTCTAAGGCGTTTAGATCACTATTGATGTCTGATTGAAGCTCTATACCTTTATATCCGACCGATTCAGCATCAATAAAAATGGTTGGTATTCCCGCATTAATATAAGTCGCCTTGATGCAACCTAGCTCTGGAACATCTAAGAAATCGACCACATTTCCCGTCGGAAACATCGACCCACTCCCATCTGTCGGGTCTAAAAAATCGACCTGAACTTCAGCTGCGGGGAAAGTCACACCGTCGAGCTCAAAATCTCCCAATTCTTGGACTTCACCATCCACGATGGGCACATGAACAATAATGGTTTTCTCTATGTTCGCTTGCCATACTCGCACTTCGACCACTCCGTTTTCCGGAATACGACTTAAATCGACCAAACCACTGTGTATAGCAAACGGACCAATTGCCGCAGACAAGTTACCGCAGTTACCGCTCCAATCGACAAACGGCTTATCAATAGCTACCTGGCCAAAGAGGTAATCAACATCGTGACCAGCTTTACCACTCTTCGATACGATAACGGCTTTACTGGTACTGGACGTCGCACCTCCCATACCATCAGTTTGCTTGCCATAAGGATCTGGGCTGCCAATCACACGCAGAAGAAACTCGTCTCTCGCAGGCCCCGTAACTTGTGCAGCTTCTGGTAAGTCATTCAAGCAGAAGAAAACACCTTTGCTGGTGCCTCCACGCATATAAGTTGCTGGGACTTTTATCTGTTTAACGTTCATCACAGGCTCCTATTGCTCGAGAAAGTCTTTTGCAAAGCGTTGTAATACGCCACCAGCGCTATACACACTCACTTCATCTGCCGTATCTAATCGGCAGGTCACAGGCACATCAAGTTTTTCGCCGCTTTTACGAGTAATGACCAACGCCAAATCTGAACCCGCTTGGATGTCGCCATACACATCGTAAAGCTCAGTGCCATCGAGTTGTAATGTGTTGCGGTCCGTCCCCTCTTTAAATTGCAGAGGTAAAACGCCCATACCCACTAAGTTGGTTCTGTGGATTCGCTCAAAGCCTTCAGCAACAATCACTTCTACACCCGCTAATCGCACGCCTTTCGCCGCCCAGTCTCGTGATGAACCTTGTCCATAGTCAGCGCCAGCAACAACGATCAAAGGTTGTTTACGATTCATGTAAGTTTCTATCGCTTCCCACATTCGGGTAACTTGCCCATCGGGCTCAACTCGAGCTAGTGAACCTTGGACCACGGAACCTGACTCTTTGACCATTTCGTTGAACAGTTTCGGGTTAGCAAAGGTGGCTCTTTGTGCCGTTAAATGGTCACCACGGTGAGTCGCGTAAGAGTTAAAGTCCTCTTCTGGAACGTCCATTTGGGCGAGATATTCACCTGCCGCACTTGATGCAAGAATCGCATTTGATGGTGACAGATGATCGGTGGTGATATTGTCACCTAGAATTGCTAAAGGTCTCATACCAGACAGGCTTCGTTCACCTGCGAGCGCACCTTCCCAATAAGGCGGTCTGCGAATATAAGTGCTCTTAGGTCGCCAGTCGTAAAGCGGCTCACTGCTTAGCTGCTCATCATCTGGCTGGAACATTTTCACGTAAATTTGTTGGAACTGTTGTGGTTTAACATGCTCGCCAACAACCGCATCGATCTCCGCATCACTCGGCCACAAGTCATCTAAATAGATAGGGTTACCGTTGTTGTCTATGCTGAGGCTGTCTTTCTCGATATCAAAGCGAATCGTACCAGCCAAGGCATAAGCAACCACTAATGGCGGTGACGCTAGAAAAGCTTGTTTAGCATAGGGATGAATTCGACCATCAAAGTTTCGATTTCCTGATAACACCGCTGTTGAATAGAGATCGCGGTCAATGATCTCTTGTTGAATTTGAGGATCCAGAGCCCCGCTCATACCGTTACAAGTCGTACATGCATATCCAACAATCCCGAAACCCAACTGCTCCAGCTCTGTAAGCAAACCTGCTGACTCTAGATAAAGCTTGGCAACCTTAGACCCCGGAGCAAATGACGTTTTCACCCATGGCTTTCGAACCAAACCAAGTTGATTGGCTTTTTTCGCCACTAGTCCCGCTGCTACCACGTTTCTTGGGTTACTGGTATTGGTGCAAGAGGTTATTGCGGCAATAATTACCGCGCCATCTGGCATTTGCTCTTCGCTATATTGCTCAACGAGTTGGGCTTTCCAAGAAGCTTTGCTGATACCTTGCTGGGCAAGTTGACTGGTTGGTAAGCGGCGATGAGGGTTCGAAGGTCCTGCAAGGTTTCGTCCAACTTTCGATAAATCAAATTCGAGTACACGCTCATATTGAGCCGAATCGAGATCATCCGCCCACAGTCCGGTTTGCTTAGCGTAAAGCTCGACTAACTCAACCTGCTTAGGAGTACGCCCTGTCAACTTAAGGTATTGAATGGTCTGTTCATCGATGTAGAACATGCCTGCCGTCGCACCGTATTCAGGCGTCATGTTTGAGATAGTTGCACGGTCACCAATAGTCAGTGCACGAGCGCCTTCACCGAAGAATTCCAAGTAGCTTGAAACCACCCTTTCATTGCGAAGAAACTCAGTAATAGCAAGTACAATATCGGTTGCTGTAATGCCTTCTTGTCGCTGACCAGTCAGTTTAACGCCCACTATATCTGGCAAACGCATCATCGACGGGCGACCAAGCATCACTGTCTCTGCTTCCAATCCACCGACACCAATCGCAATAACGCCCAGCGCATCAACATGAGGCGTATGGCTGTCGGTGCCAACACAGGTATCTGGGAACGCGATACCTTGTTTAGATTGAATGATCGGAGACATCTTTTCCAAGTTAATCTGGTGCATAATTCCATTGCCTGCAGGAATCACACTAACGTTTTTAAACGCTGTTTTACACCATTCAATAAAATGAAAACGGTCTTCGTTGCGACGCTCTTCGATTGCGCGGTTTTTATCAAACGCTTCGCTATCAAATCCTGCATGCTCGACAGCTAAAGAGTGATCCACAATCAGTTGAGTTTCGACCACTGGGTTTACTTTGGCTGGGTCCCCACCTTGGTCAGCAATCGCATCTCTTAAGCCCGCTAAATCTACTAAAGCGGTTTGGCCCAGAATGTCATGACACACGACACGCGCGGGATACCAAGGAAAGTCTAAGTCGCTCTTGCGCTCAATGATCTGTTTTAAGCTATCTTCAAGAACTGCAGGTTCACAGCGTCTTACCAATTGCTCCGCCAATACTCTCGACGTATATGGCAAGGTTTTATAGCTGCCCGCAGATATCGCGTCTACTGCTTCACGGGCATCGAAATATTCTAAGCCAGTTCCCGGAAGAACCTTTCTGTATTGGCTATTTTCAACGCCTATATCTTGTTCAATGCTCTGGTTTTTCTCTATTTTCACATCAGACATACATCCACCATTATCTAAAATTCTACTCATTGGCTCTCAAGAACAACTCGACATGTGAGTCGCCTTGAGACAGAAGGATTAACGTAAATGAATAGGTAGCCAGTCTTGATGCTCTGGCCCGGTGTAGTCTGCACTTGGACGAATGATGCGGTTATTTTCTCTTTGCTCGAACACATGCGCCGTCCAACCGGTAAGACGACTCATCACAAAGATAGGCGTAAATAGTTTGGTTGGGATATCCATGAAATGATAGGCAGAAGCATGGAAGAAATCCGCATTACAGAACAGGCCTTTTTCACGTTTCATTACCGCTTCAACACGTTCAGATACCGCGTAAAGCTGCTCGTCGCCAACTTCTTGTGCTAGCTCTTTTGACCAACGTTTAATTAGCGCGTTACGTGGGTCACTCTCACGATAAATGGCATGACCGAAGCCCATGATTTTGTCTTTATTAGCAAGCATCTCCATGATGTTCACTTCAGCTTCATCGACGGTTTTCCAATCTTGGATCATGTCCATTGCCGCTTCATTCGCGCCGCCATGGAGAGGGCCTCTTAATGTGCCAATCGCTGCTGTGACACACGAATGAATATCCGACAGTGTTGATGCACAAACCCGAGCTGCAAAGGTAGAGGCATTAAACTCATGCTCGGCATAAAGCGTTAGCGAACAGTGCATGACCTTCTTATGCAGCTCACTCGGTGCTTTGTCCGTTAGCATCTTCAAAAAGTAGCCACCCAAACATGATTCGTTTTGATCCTGTGTATCAATTCGCACACCATCGTGACTGAAGCGATACCAATAGCAGATAATGGCAGGAAAAAGTGCAAGCATACGTTCTGTTGCTGATAGCTGCTCAGAGAAGTCAGATTCTTGCTCTAAGTTACCCAACATTGAGCAGCCTGTTCTCATCACATCCATAGGGTGAGCGTCTGCAGGGATAAGCTCTAAAGCGGCTTTCAACGGTTCAGGCAAACCACGTAAACCAATCAACAATGTTTTGTAGTCGTCTAACTCTTTTTCACTGGGTAAATGACCTCTTAATAGCAGGTATGCTACTTCTTCAAATTGAGCATGATTCGCAAGGTCCGTTATGTCATAGCCACGGTAAGTTAAACCCGTTCCTGATTTGCCAACCGTACATAGCGCCGTCGACCCAGCGCTTTGCCCTCGTAGACCGGCGCCACCAATCGCTGGTGCTGCACTTGCTTGTTGGTTTACTGCTAAAGCATTATTGACAGTTGCTTGATCACTCAAAGATACAGACATGATGAACTCCTTTTCTGGGTTAGCCGCCCTGCACTCTTTGGTGCTGACTATTTATATTCAGTGACCGCAACTATCTCATTCAATTTCACGGTCTCGATGTGACTAACTAACCATTCACGTTATTAGATTAAGTTGATGTTTTAATGTTTAAAACTGTGTTTATTCTTCACTCGAAAACAATTGATCCAGCTTGTTCTCGTAGTCGTGGTAATTCAGGTGTTCATAAAGCTCTTTACGAGTTTGCATTGAATCCAACAGTGCATCCTGATTACCTTCAACTAGTAAGTGCTTATAAACATTCTCTGCCGCTTTATTCATTGCGCGGAATGCACTGAGTGGATAAAGCACCATGTCAACATGAGATTGCGCCAGCTCTTTGCAGTTATAGAGTGGAGTTTGTCCAAATTCGGTGATATTGGCCAAGATTGGCACATGCTTACCTATTGCTGATTTGAGCGCTTCAGAGAACTGAACGTATTGGTCGAGCTGATTCATCGCTTCAGGGAAAATCATGTCCGCACCCGCTTCAACACACGCGATCGCGCGTTCAATCGCACTGTCTATACCTTCTACGGCCAGAGCATCAGTTCGAGCCATGATCACAAAGCTCTCATCAGTTCTTGCATCGGTTGCCGCTTTTACTCGATCGACCATCTCCTTTTGACTAACAATTGCTTTATTTGGTCGGTGACCACATCGCTTCTGAGCCACTTGGTCTTCCATGTGAATAGCAGCAGCGCCTGCTTTTTCCATCGCTCGAATGGTTCGTGCAATATTAAACGCCCCGCCAAATCCCGTATCAATATCCACCAGCAAAGGTAAATCACACGCGTTGGTAATGCGTTCCACATCCACCAACACATCGTTCAATGTGGTAATACCCAGATCAGGTAAACCGTAAGACGCATTGGCGATACCTCCACCAGACAAGTAGATTGCCTGATGACCCAAGTTCTTTGCCATCATCGCGCAGTACGGATTCACCGTGCCGACGATCTGCAGTGGATCATTGTATTGCACAGCTTGGCGGAACTTCGCCCCTGCTGATAACTTCATAATGACGCTCCCTGTTTAATGTTGTTTTTGTAAGTTTTTTAATCCATATCTTTGGATTGAATTTGTTGTTCGATAAGCAGACGACTACCGGATATGTGCCGTCGCATCAGCATCTCTGCCAGCTCTTCATCACGGTTACGAATTGCTTGTAGGATATATTTGTGCTCATCAAGCGCCTCTTTTGGTCGAGACTGTGCACGTGGCGATTGGTAGCGATACATGCGCAACAAGTGGTAAAGCTCATCACACAATAGAGAAATAAGTTTGCTGTTGAGGCTGGCTTTTATGATTCGATAATGGAAATCGAAGTCGCCGTGTTGATGAAAGTAGGAAGAACCCTCTACTTCATCGATATGTTTTGAATGTGTCGACAATAATCCCTCAAGCCCAATAAGCTCTTCTTGTGTGATGTGTCTTGCTGCTAGCCTTGCAGCCATGCCTTCTAGAGCCTCGCGAACCGCGTAAAGCTCAAGTAACTTGTCAGCAGAAAAGGTAATCACTCGTGCGCCAACATGAGGAATCCGCTCAATCAACCCTAGCCCTTCGACGCGCATAATCGCCTCACGTAATGGGCCTCGGCTTACCTCAAAGCGTTTAGCTAACTCGGGTTCAGATATCTTGCTGCCCGGAGCTAAGTCACCGTTGACTATCGCTTCAACCAGGTATTCCGTCAGGCTTTCTGACTTGGTGTTTTCTTTGTCACCAACACGCGTTTTTGTGTTGGCGCTTAAGGTAAGATCTTTTATCGCAGTATTCATATTCACTCTGCTCACTTCTCATTGTCGAACTCAAACTGTCAACAATTTAACAACATGAACATAAAATACACGATCAAATTGTCGACAATCAAGATAATTGTCGACATTTTAGACTAAGGTATGACGCAGAAAAACTGAACAATATGAGGTTGGATTGGTGAATTATAGTTAGCAGAACCCGATGAGGTATTAGCAGCGCTGCGAGTCAAGTGAAAGTATATGGGACGAAACAGTACGTATGGAAATTTACCGTTTTACACGCTTTTTGATTACTAACATTAACGAGCAAGTAAAAACATCCCGCCAACGGTCACCCGTAATGAGATTTTTGTGTTTGTCAATATTCTATCCTTGAAAAGATTCCCCCGGGCATGCCCGGGGTACTTACCATGACAACGCTAAAGCGTTGAACAAAATTACAAACAGCTTACGCTGTAATTTTGGAGTTGGCATTCATCCACGGGTAAACCCGTGCTTTTCTGTATGCACAGAATAATTACAGCCCATACATTTAACATCTGTGAAACATTTCTCTTTTTACTACGTCATATCTTCCCCTTCATTACAAATGAATTTCTCATCACTTCCCGTGAACTTTATGAACTTTATTAACCCAAAGTTCTTTATTCCCAATATCGCCGCATTAAAGACATTTTCTTAACACAGGGTTAACTTTCTCTTCATCTGCTTAGCAACACTCAAGAGTGATGTTTAGCAGCTAGGTATAAAACATAAGTTTTCTCCACTGAAGAGATCCCCTACATAAGGAACGTGAACCATGTTCAAGGCACTGAAACCTACTCTTGCGGCTTCTATTATCGCAGCCACCTTTTCTTTCAACACTTTTGCTGCAGATGTAGAAAAACTCCACTTCCTAATCCCTGGCGGCGCTGGTGGCGGTTGGGATATGACGGCGCGTGGTACTGGTGATGTACTGATAAAATCAGACATCGTAGAAAGTGTCTCTTTTCAAAACCTATCTGGTGGCGGTGGTGGTAAGGCCATTGCTCACCTAATCGAAACGGCACAACGTCAAGAAGACACATTGATGGTGAACTCTACCCCTATCGTTGTGCGTTCACTAACGGGGATCTTCCCTCAATCTTTCCGCGACCTAACACCGGTTGCTGCAACGATTGCTGACTACGGTGCGATAGTGGCGTCTGCGGATTCTAAATACAACACTTGGAAAGACGTAGTAAAAGAGTTCGAGAGTAACCCTCGTAAGGTAAAAATCGCTGGTGGCTCTGCGCGAGGCAGCATGGATCACCTAGTGGTTGCAGCGGCATTCAAAGGAGAAGGCTTTGATGCTAAGAAAGTTCGTTATATTGCCTACGATGCTGGTGGTAAAGCGATGGCTGCACTACTTTCTGGTGAGACACAACTGCTTTCAACTGGTCTTGGTGAAGTATTAGAGATGTCTAAATCTGGACAAGTAAAAGTACTGGCAGTAACGGCTCCGAAACGTCTTGAAGCAGCGCCAGATATCCCGACACTCACCGAGTACGGCAACGAAACTGTATTTGCCAACTGGCGTGGCTTCTTCGCGGCTCCAAACACAAGCCAAGCGAAGATCGATGAGTGGAACGAAGCGTTAGGCAAAATGTACAAAACCGATGAGTGGCAAGTGGTTCGTGACCGTAACGGTTGGATCGATAACTACAAAGCCGACAAAGACTTCTACGCCTTCTTAGAAGCTCAAGAAAAACAGATGGGCGACCTAATGCGTGAGCTAGGCTTCTTGAAGTAACCAATAACGATAGAGGGTCATGGTGCCCTCTTACTCTTTCCTTGTTTCGCCGTACATGAGTTTACTAAAACTCCTTTGTTTATTCGTAACGTATTACCAAAGCTTGCCGATTCTTTGTAGACGCAAGTAGCTAATGCAGCACTGTAATTCGCTTACCTTCGGTTAGTGATCCCAGACATTACTCATTAACTCGCTCATATACGGCTTTTTACTTTCTATACACCCCAAATGGAGTTGGATATGTCGGACTTACCAACCAAATTTTTTAGCAGAGAGTCTCTGCTTTCGAGTGATCGTCTCGGCGCAATGCTCTTCATGCTAGCGTGCTTGTGCTACGGCTATCAAACTACCCTAATTCCGCTATTTCCCGGTGATGAGTACGAACCCTTTACCGCGAGAACACTACCTACCCTGCTGACTTTCATTGGCATCGGCCTTTCACTGATTTTACTTGTTACTGGCCAACCTGACAAAAAGCTGAAGTGTGAAACCGCACCTTTGAACTGGAAACTACTGATTGGTTTCTTAGCACTAATGGCGTTTTACGGCGTTGGGCTGACATACCTAGGCTTTGTTTTAGCAACAAGTTTCTTCTTACTTGCTGGCTTTTACTTACTTGGTGAGCGTCGCAAGTCAATCTTGTTTGGCGCATCGTTTCCTTTCGTTATCGCGTTCTTTCTTCTTTTAACTCAAGGCTTAGATATCTACCTAGAGCCTGGCTTAATCTTCACTCTTTGGTAGGGACAACATTATGTTAGACGGAATTTTACAAGGACTTTCGACCGCCGTGATGCCAATGAACATCATGATGGTTATCGTGGGCTGTTTCGTTGGTACCTTCATCGGTATGCTTCCTGGATTAGGTCCAATCTCAGCTATTGCTCTAATGATCCCTATCACCTACGGTCTAGACCCTTCTTCTGGCCTTATCTTGATGGCTGGGGTTTACTATGGCGCGGTATTTGGCGGCTCAACCTCATCTATTCTAATCAACGCTCCAGGGTGTTCTTCAACAGTTGTAACCGCTTTCGACGGCTACCCAATGGCGCAAAAAGGGCAAGCAGGTAAAGCACTAGCACTTGCGGCCTACTCCTCTTTCACTGGTGGTACGCTTTCAGCGATCATGCTTTTGATTGCAGCTCCGGCGCTAGCAAGCGTATCACTGAGCTTCCAGTCTTCTGACTACTTTGCACTGATGCTACTAGGTCTCTCTGCTGTAGCAGCGTTTGCTGGCCCTGGTCAGGTTATCAAGGCGTGGATGATGACTATCTTAGGCTTAATGCTATCAACCGTAGGTATCGACAAAGGTGTTGGTGTTGAGCGTTTCACATTGGGCCTAACCGACTTGATGGACGGCTTTAGCTTCCTACTATTGGCGATGGCAACCTTTGCACTGGGCGAAACCTTAATGGGCATTCTTAAGCCAGAAAAAGACACCAGTGCTGAAGAAAGCCAGAAGATGTCTGATATCGGCAGCATGAAAGTGACCAAAGAAGAGATCAAAGAAGTCGCGCCTGTTTCAATTCGCTCTTCAATCCTTGGCTTCTTTACAGGTGTACTACCGGGCGCAGGTGCCACTATTGCGGCATTCTTAAGTTACGGCATGGAGCGTAGCCTTGCACCAAAAAACAAACAGAAAGAATTCGGTCAAGGAAGCATTCGTGGTCTTGTTGCTCCAGAATCAGCAAACAACGCAGCATCAAGCGGCTCATTCGTTCCACTGCTAACGCTTGGTATTCCTGGGTCTGGTACAACAGCTATTATGCTTGGCGCATTAATCGCTTACGGTATTCAGCCAGGTCCTCGTCTGTTTGTTGAGCATCCAGATGTATTCTGGTCGGTAATCATCTCTATGTACTTTGGCAACATCGTACTGGTTATCTTGAACCTACCACTGATTCCGTATATCTCTAAGCTACTAGCGGTACCGAGAACCGTATTGCTACCAATGATTTTGTTCTTTTCAATCACAGGGGTTTACTTGGTTTCTTTCAACACCATGGATGTATTTGTGATGCTGATTATTGCGATGGCTGCCATTGCGTTGAGACTGGCTAACTTCCCTCTCGCACCGCTATTGCTTGGCTTTATCTTAGGTGGTTTGATGGAAGAGAACTTAAGACGTGCACTTATGATCAGCGACGGTGAACTGAGCTTCCTTTGGGAACGCCCAATTACGATGACATTCACGATCCTAGCCGTTTTGGTTCTTGCAAGCCCAATTCTGGTTAAGCTCTTCAAGAGCTTTAGAACAAAACCTGTCGAGGCGTAACCAGCACTCACACATAGTGCAAAATACGCAACCCAAAAGGAGCCTCTGGCTCCTTTTCTTTTATCCGCTGCTGAGAATAAACACAGCTTTAAGATGGAAGCAAACTCACAAACTCACGCTTTTAAGACGCTCAGCTCTGATATTCTTAACAAAATAAAGTAAGGTAACCAGTCATTTAACGCGTTGGATTCAAAACTATGGATTGGTTGATTCTATTTTTATCAAGAGTAATTGGTGGTGTGCTTAACTCTATTGCTGGAGGTGGCAGCTTCATAACATTCCCTGCTCTATTGTTTGCTGGCGTCCCTCCGATTGCGGCCAACGCCACGAATACTTTCGCCTCTTGTGCCGGCTACACCAGTGGCGCTTACGCTTTGCGTCATGAGATACAGTCCGGTACCAAGCAACTCAAACTCGTTATTGCTTTATGTGTGCTCGGTGGCGGTATTGGTGCTTTCTTGTTATTGCACACGCCAGAGGCTCTATTTACCCAGTCTGTACCTTGGTTACTGCTTTTTGCCGCAGTTCTGTTTACCTTTGGTGGGACACTAAACAAATGGCTTCAGCAAGCAACCGCGAAACACAAACACGCCACCAGCGTTGGGGCATTTTTTTCAGCGCTGTTACTGCTGATTGTTTGTATCTACGGCGGCTATTTTAATGCGGGTTTAGGCATAGTGACATTGAGCTACTTGTCTCTGGCTGGCTACACCAATATTAATGTTATGAATGGTATCAAGTTACTGGTTTCGGCTTGTGCTTCCCTCGCTGCGATAGTCTTTTTTATTGTCAAAGGTTCAATTGACTGGCCATCGGGTATGGCAGTTTTAATGGGAACCTTAGTTGGTGGTTATTACTCAGCCAAAGTCTCTCGTCGTATCCCACAACAATACGTTCGAAATACAGTGATCATTGCTAGTTTCTTAATCACGGCTTACTTCTTTTACGCCAGTTAAACGCGGAATTTTTGTTACTCACGCAAGAGTGACTACCTACACAACTTTACTCTCGAACTAGCCAGACCACTATTCTATTACTTATATAATAGCCAACTTGGAATGTGTGAATACCGTCATCGAATTAGTAAATTTGATATTAATTTAGGCTATTTTTTAGCCTTTATTATGAACAAAGTGGGATGATTCTCCTGTCGAAAATGAGACTTAATTAGGAGGCGTTATGAACATTAAGCTCGGTCATGTCATGTCATCAAGTCGACTCATTTGCTTTGTGGCTTTTCTTGCCGCAACGTTCGCGTGGATCTTAAAAATGCCTGCTCTGTTTTCTGTATCTGCGCTCTTCATACTGGTCAGCGCCATCGTTTATGTCGTCGATATCTGGAAGAACCAAAAGAGAAATCGCGAAGCTTAAGACTCGATAGCAGTAAGCTGAGCACACAAAAAAGGAGCGCTTAGGCTCCTTTTTTTGTGTTCATCGCTTTTTTGGCGTAACGCTCGTTTCTAGAGGCGCCCAATTTATCGACGCTTTCTTATTATCGACGAAAGTTACGACCGTTGCCGCCGCGACGAGCTTTAAATGCAGAAGCCGCTTTAGCTTGTGAAGCTTGAATCGACTCGACTGTTAACTCCATGGGCTCACGAGGCTCTAACCCATGGCGGAATGTACGTGAACGCGGAGGCATTTGGTATTCAATATCAGACGCTTTAGGCATGCGCTTGAAACGGTAAAGGTAGAAGTTTTCGACCTTTTCACGAGCCCACTCAGTCTTCTTAAGGTATTTAACAGCGCTTGCGATAGTTGGCTTAGTGTTAAAGCAGTTCATACGCATTGCTGCATCTAAAATCTCCCAACCATAATGATCCACTAATTCAGTGATCATGGTTTCAAGCTTTAAGCCATGCAGTGGGTTATTTCGTTGCAGTTCGATTCTTTCTTCTTCAGTCATAACATTACCTTTTTCAAGGCAGATCAACGCCTTGAATATACGCGAGAACACCGTCATCACTGACCGCTTCTTGCTCAATCACTTAGGCATTATGTCCATTGCCCTTATTTATGTCGTTATGATGGCATAAAGCGCGTCGGTTATCCTATTTATCTTTTCATTTAATTTTAAAACGTTCATTAAATGCTCTGACACTCAACATTTGGGCTAGCTGTTGTTTGGACCTACACAAACAAAAGTGCGAGTTAACAAAAATAATGAGAACAAACTGAAATAACCTTTATTTTTTATTGTTATTGTCTTTTATCCGTACGCAATATAAAGACGATATCCAACCGCAAGCCATGACAGCTTAGTTACTACTTAACCTGCAAGATCTCAATCTAATATCAAGCGTTAACTAAACCACACACAACAAAAAAGGATGCCAATTGGCATCCTTTTGATTTCTAGCTTTCACTTTTAAGAGCGTCTGAGCTCTTAACAGCTTCTGACTACGATTATACGTCGTAAGTTGTAGAAGCAGTGTCGCCGCCTGTACCAGTCCAGTTTGTGTGGAAGAACTCACCACGTGGACGGTCAGTACGCTCGTAAGTGTGAGCACCAAAGTAGTCACGTTGAGCTTGAAGCAGGTTAGCTGGTAAGCGTGCAGTTGTATAACCATCTAGGAAAGATAACGCAGAAATCGTACATGGCATTGGGATACCAGACTCTAGGGATTTCGCTGCTACTTTACGCCATGCCGCTAGGCTGCTTTGTAGGATGTTTTTGAAGTACTCGTCAGAACCTAGGAACGCGATGTCTGGGTTTGCTTCGTACGCATCACGGATATTACCTAGGAATGCAGAACGGATGATACAACCACCACGCCACATTAGTGCTACGTTACCGTAGTTTAGATCCCAGCCGTTCTCGTTAGATGCTTCGCGCATTAGCATGAAGCCTTGAGCGTAAGAGATGATCTTAGAAGCTAGTAGAGCTTGACGTAGTGCATCAACCCACTCTTGCTTGTCACCTTCAACTGGAGTAATTGTCTTACCGAATAGAGTTTCAGCTTCAACACGTTGATCTTTCAGTGCTGATAGGCAACGAGAAAATACAGACTCAGAGATAAGCGTTAGAGGAATACCTAGGTCTAGTGCGTTGATACCAGTCCACTTACCCGTACCTTTTTGACCTGCAGTGTCTAGGATCTTCTCAACTAGCGCTTCACCGTCTTCATCTTTGTAGCCAAGGATGTCAGCAGTGATTTCAACTAGGTAGCTGTCTAGCTCATTCTTACTCCAGTCAGCGAATACTGCTTGCATCTCGTCAGCAGACATACCTAGACCATCTTTCATGAACTGGTAAGCTTCAGTAATAAGCTGCATATCGCCGTATTCGATGCCGTTGTGTACCATCTTAACGAAGTGACCAGCACCGTCGTTACCAACCCAGTCACAGCAAGGCTCGCCAGCGTCAGTTTTAGCAGAGATACCTTGGAAGATTGGCTTCACCGCTTCCCAAGCTTCAGCTGCGCCGCCAGGCATGATTGAAGGTCCAAAACGAGCACCTTCTTCACCACCAGATACACCAGTGCCGATGAAGTGGATGCCTTTTTCACGACAGTGCGCTACGCGACGGTTAGTGTCTGGGTAGTTAGTGTTACCACCATCAATGATGATGTCGCCTTCGTCTAGAAGTGGGATTAGGTTGTCGATGAACGTGTCTACAACGTCACCAGCACGAACCATAAGCATCACTTTACGTGGCGTTTCTAGTTTCTCAACTAGTTCTTCTAGAGAGTAAGCACCAACAATGTTAGTGCCTTTAGCTGGACCTTCCAGAAACTCGTCTACTTTCTCGGCAGTACGGTTGTGAGCCACAACTTTGAAGCCGTGGTCGTTCATGTTTAGGATAAGGTTCTGACCCATTACTGCTAGGCCAATTACACCGATATCACCTTTCATTATTTATATCTCCTTGCGGCTAGTCGCACTTATACGATAGCACTTGCTGCATTTGAATCTAGGAACCACTCTGTTTCACCAGTTTTAGACTGGATTTTCGCTGCCGGGTAAGGCAACTCTGAAGCAGGAGTAGTATGAATTTCTTTAACGATCTCAACTTTACCTGCACCCAGTACTAGGTAGCTGATTCGTTTTGCTGCTTCTAAAACTTTCGCAGTTTTAGAAACACGGATTTGACCAGACTCAGGGTGAGAAGCCAGCACAGACAGGTTCTCATCTTGGTAGTTCGTTGCACCCGGGAATAGTGAAGCCGTGTGGCCATCTGCGCCAACACCAAGCAGAATCCAATCGAAAACGGGAGTCCCGTTTTCACAAGGAATCACATCAGTCATTTCTTTAGCGAAACGTTCTGCTTCTGCTTTTGGCTCATCTTCACCACGAATACGGTGGATGTTCTCAGCAGGAAGATTTACTTGAGAGAATAGAAGTGCGTTTGCTTCACCGTAGTTGCTTTCTGCATCATCCGGTGCAACACAACGTTCATCACCCCACCAGAAGTGAAGGTTGTTCCACTGAATGCCTTCTGCGTATGGCGCTTGAGCCAATAGTTTGAAAAGCATTTTAGGTGTACTACCACCAGACAGTGAAATGTGAACAGGTTTGCCATGCTCGCTGTATGCTTTCATTTCGTTTGCTAGGTTTTCAACAACTAGCTCTGGCGTTTCAAAGATCTTGTGGTTGATCATAGTTCGCAGTAATCCGTGTCTGTTAAGTTTTTGCATGGGAAACGCCATGCGCGGCCATCACGTTGAAGAAGTTCATCCGCTTCCTGTGGGCCCCAAGTACCACAAGCATAGCCAAACAGTGCTTGAGGATCTTGTTTAAAGTCTAAGATTGGTTGAACGTACTTCCAACATGCTTCTACCGCATCGGTACGTGCAAACAGAGTGGCGTCACCGTTTAGCGCATCAAGAAGCAGACGCTCGTAAGCCGTTAGCATTTGAGTTTCTGGCAAATCAGAGTAAGAGAAGTTCATTTTCACTTCTTTTGCTTTGAAGCCTGCGCCCGGCTCTTTCAAACCAAAGCTCATCTGAATACCTTCGTCCGGTTGGATACGGATAATCAGTTTGTTCTCTGGTGCATCTTGACCAAATACTGGATGCGGCGTGTTCTTAAAGTGAATCACGATTTCCGTTACGCGCGTTGGTAAGCGTTTACCAGTACGCACGTAGAATGGAACCCCATTCCAACGCCAGTTATTGATGTGTGCTTTCAGACCAATGTAAGTTTCAGTACGAGAGTCATCTGCAACACCGTGCTCTTCACGGTAGCCAAGCAAATGCTGGCCGCGAACATCAGAAGCAGTGTACTGACCTAGCACTAGATCTTTACGCAGGTCTTCTTCTTCAAGAGGCTTCAAACACTGAAGAACTTTAACCACTTCGTCACGAATAGAGTCAGCATTAATTTGAGCTGGTGGTTCCATACCAACCATTGCTAATACTTGTAGCAAGTGGTTTTGGAACATATCACGAACAGCGCCAGAACCATCGTAGTAGCCGCCACGTTCTTCAACGCCAAGGAACTCTGCACCTGTGATTTCAACGTAATCAATAAAGTTACGGTTCCACAATGGTTCAAACATCGCGTTTGAGAAACGAAGCACTAGAAGGTTTTGTACCGTCTCTTTACCTAAGTAGTGGTCGATACGGTAGATCTGGTGTTCTTGGAAGTGATGATGGATCTCTTCATCTAACGCTTGAGCAGAAGCTAAATCGTAACCAAATGGCTTCTCGATGATCAGACGGCGCCAGCCATTCGTTTCATCGTTAAGGCCATGCGCAGCAAGGTTTGCTGGGATAACACCGTACAGGCTTGGAGGCGTTGCCAAGTAGAACAAAGTGTTGTGGTTTTCGAATTGGTAGTCTTGATCAAGTTTGTCTAGACGTTGTGCTAAGCGAGCGTAATCGTCTACATCTGAAGTGTTGATCGCTTGGTAATGCAAATGTTCAATAAATGCATTCAGCGTCTCTGGTTCAGTTTGTTCCATTTCCTGAAGAGACTTCTTCAGCTTCTCACGGTAAGACTCATCGCTGTACTCAGTACGGCTCACTCCAAGAATCGCAAAGGATTCTGGTAGTTGATTGCTAGCATACAGGTGGTACAAAGCAGGAATTAACTTACGGTAAGTTAGATCTCCCGACGCACCAAAAATAACGATGCTGCTGTTTTCAGGTATTACCATCATCTTTCCTATAAAAACAAGGTTTTTAGTATTCGCTAAAGATATCAGCGACATACGAAAATAGATAATAGGTCTTGGCTATTACATCAATAGCAAGTGCCTATTACACTTGAGAATGCGTTTGGTAAACGAGGGTGAATACTATCACCACTATTCGGGACAGTATTGTCTATGAGTATTTGATTTACATCAACCACTGTGAAGGCAATCGATTAAATATTGACTCTTTTCGAACAAAATATAATCGACCATAGATTTCTCAAGAGTTGAAACAGAAGTAAATCGGAATTCTCGAACATGGTAGCCGAGAAAGAATGGCAGCTTGTCTGTGGAGTGAGTAGAGAGAAGCGAAAAAGACAGTAAAACCAGATTATTCAACTGGTTTTACTCATTTAGGCTAGCAAAGGGTTATCTCTCAAAAGGAAGGATAGATACGCTACCTTGTGGCTTTGTTGTAGCAACGTTCAGGTCGTCCCACCGTACCGTAATTCAAATCAGCGGCTAACTCTCCAGTAGTAATCAAAAACTCGAGATAGCGTCGTGCTGTAGTACGGCTTGCACCAATGCGTTCACCAGCCTCATCAGCCGTGATGTTCGCAGAATCTACCTGTTGAAAAATCGCGCGAATCTTATCGAGCGTTACGCCATCGATCCCTTTAGGCAACGTCGATACTTTCGCAGTGTCAGCTTTAGCACTGGCTTGCAACATCTTATCGACCAAACCTTGGTTAAGATCTGACACACTCTCGAACTCTTGTTGCTGTGATTGATACTTCTTCAGCGCAGCTTCCAAGCGAGGAAACATGACTGGTTTCAATAGGTAATCCACCACACCACCCCGCATAGCTATCTGTAAGGTGTCCACATCTCGGGCTGCGGTAATTAAAATCACATCACACTCTTGGTTGTTACCTCTAACATGATTAAGAATATCAAGCCCACTGCCGTCTGGCAGATACACATCTAAAAGCACTAAATCTGGCTTTAAGATATCCAGCTGCATTAACGCTTCAGAATGGGTGGTCGCTATTCCGACAACATCAAAACCTCCCATCTGCTCTAGATAGCGATGGTGAAGTTCTGCAATCGCAATATCATCTTCAATGACCATGACTCTCGTGGTTGCGTTCATTTAAGTTCTTCCCTTAACCATTATTTTTTGTCACGGTGCTCTTCATAGGATCACTCACGTTTTATTGTTCTTCTTTCGGCAAATACACTGTCATGCGCGAGCCAAAGTCGTTGTTGTCAGCCATTTCTAACTGCCCTTGATAGCGGTCAGTGAGCTGCTTAACCAAATACAAGCCGACACCGCGGTTTTGTTTGGCTTTACTCGACACCCCTTTTTCAGTCAGCGCATCGATCGCTAAATGCTTGGGTAGTCCACATCCTTTGTCTTCAACTTCCACGATGATCTCATTACCAAAATCACTGATAGACACCTCAATCACTCGACGTGAAGGGACAATCTGCCCCTCTTGTTTTATCGCTGACATCATCGCATCAAAAGCATTGTCAACCAGGTTACCAAGAATAGTGACAACGTCATCAGCATTCAGCCAACTTGGTAATGCTTCTAGCCTAGACCCCTCTTCAACTTTGAGTTCTAAGCCTATCTCACGTGCACGCTCTGTTTTGCCTAGCAGCATACCCACAATCAGTGGATCTTTTACCGTTTCTCTCAAGAACTCGATAAGGCTTTGATAGTGCGCTGTCTCTTGCCCAATCAATTGCTGAACAGATTCCAACTCACCCATCTGGATCAAGCCACTGATTGTGTTTAGCTTGTTCTTATGCTCGTGCGTTTGTGAGCGTAATAAATCTGCATATTCTTTGGTTTGCGAAAGCTGATCCGTTAAGTCACTAATCTCATCGCGCAATCGAAAACTGGATACCGCCCCTACCACCTCACCCGCTACAATGATTGGGCTTCGGTTGGCGATGATTCGTTTGTTATTGAGATACAGCTCCACGTCATGATCAGTATCACCTGTCGATAGCAGCTGCTCCAAGTCACTGCCAACCAACACATCGGAAAGACGCTGTTGATTAAGTGCGGATTCTCTGTCGATAGATAAAATATCGCAGGCGCTCTTATTTATTGAGCGCAAAATACCATTCTTATCGATACTCAAGATGCCCTCTTTAACCGTACTCATAGTCACATCAAGTTCTACATATAGGCGGCCGATCTCTTCGGGTTCAAACCCCAAGATAGCGCGTTGGAAACGACGAGAAACGTAGCTTGAAATAAGAGCGTTAACCGCTACCACCAGCAATGCCATCACAATCAAAAAAGCCAAATAAGGTTCTATTCTGTCTTGTAGGGAATCTAAAAGATAACCGACCGAGACAACACCAATTATCGTGCCATCAGCATCTTTAACCGATGACTTACCACGTACTGAAAAGCCCAGAGAGCCTTTCGCGGTCGACACATAGGACTCCCCATGCACCAAGGCCTTTTGGTTATCGCCGCCTCGCATTGGTTTACCAAGCCTGTCGTCATAGGGGTGAATCAAACGAACGCCCTTCTCGTCACCGACAACGATAAAAGCAGCACCAATCAGCTGAGTAAGGTTTCGGAATTTGGCTTGAGTTTCTTGTGAAAGAATATGAGGGGTACCATGAGAGTTTAAGGTTCCATTTTCTTGAATAATGCGTGTCACAAGCGGAGACTCAGCAAGAAAATCAGCAACACCGAGCGCTTTCAGGCCCATCTCTTGCTCTTGAGATTGTTTTATATAAGCAAAGCCTGCCGCTGAAAGAATCAACAGCTCAACAAGGCCAGTGACCGTCATGATGATCAGCAGCCTTTTTCTGAAGCTGATACTACTCCATTTCATATAAATCCGTCCCTAGTGCCTAGCCGGCAATGTTAACACTAAGTTAACCACAGCACCTTTACGCCAATCCGAATTTGTGACTATTGCTCAACTAAATAATTAACTAAATTGTTAATTGATATCCCTTTATGTTCGACACTCGCACCAATCGTACACTTTTAGATCGGGTTAGTTTAAAAACTTAAACATTCGAACAAAAGTTGAGCTAGATCACTAAGGTTTTAGGTGTTTTTTAGGTTGTCTGAAGTAAATACAATTATAATGGTTGCATATGAAGGAGTTTATTGTTGCAAAACTATACGTTACAACTTTAAGAGAGCGTTTTAAACAAGACTTTCGGTTAACAGAAAAGCAACAACCCTTCACTCACTGGACGTATCGATAAGTAAAAATTGCGCGCTCGCCGTTACGAATGATGAACAAACGGATCAAGTATTCTCCCCTATTCATCCATCGCTATTTCACAACCGGCTAGTTTGGCAACGAAGAGGTGACTGAAAAAAATGCAGCCTCCAACAATAAAGCATTGATGAGCAGGAAGTATCGATCAGTGGCAACGTCCAATAGAAACCGGATAAAAACATAACGTATAAACATTGTTGAAAAGGAAACCAGACAATGAAACGCGATACTTTTGGAATCTGCCTTACAAAGGCTATGCTGTTCAAAAACTTACAATCTACTTTTACTCATGTCAGAGCATATGAGAAGAATGAGACTTCCCCTCTCGATCTAAAAGTGTTGTTAGCTTTCCCGCAAATGTCAGGTAGAGATTTGTTACAAACGATGCAAGGTTCAAGACATTTGGTGTGGCGCGCCGACCACCATTGCCCAAGCTTTAAATAGCACCCGCCATTTGTAGTAATTCCTTCTTTAAAGAACTTAAAGAGCACGATTGGGCGTGCTTTTTTTGTTTCTTTGTCTTAAGCCACTAAATCCTTAATAGCATTCACATTATGTTAACGATTGATTAGGTTATTTGCCCACATGAGGTAATCTGTTCAAGACAAATGATGATCCCCCTGTTAATATTAGAGTTAATACTCTAATTTGGTAACTAATGCAGATGACCAAACCGACATTCCGATGCCTTGCGATTGCCAGTATCCTTTTCGGAACTATCAGTACGCCAAGCTATTCAGCTCCGCTCACTTTTTCTGAGGCGTGGCAAATTCTCCAAGAGAACAACAACTCTCTTGCAGCTCAACAAGCTAATGTTGAGCGTTACCAGCATCTCCAAAATGCAACTAGAAGCCTAAATCTGCCTTCAGTGACGCTAGGCGTTAACTACACTCACCTTGATAGCGACGTGACGATTAATGGTGAACAGTTTGCCGATAGCTTGAGTAGCGTCCCGGCTGGTTTATCTGGTATCGGAGCCATTGCTCCTGGACTAGTTTCATCTCTCGGAGGCATCACTTCAACCATCACCGAGCAAGATATCTTCAGTTCTTCCATTCGAGCAGTTTGGCCGATATTTACGGGCGGTCGAATTACCGCAGCACAAAGTGCAGCTGAAGGTAAAAGCGAAGAAGCACAGAGCCAACTCTTGATGGAAAAGCAGGCTCGCTACGAAGACTTAAGCAAATACTACTTCTCAGTGATCTTAGCTGAAGATGTAGTAAAAACGCGTCGAGCAGTCGAAGCTGGCTTAACTCAACATCGTGACTTTGCCATTAAGCTTGAGCAACAAGGGCAAATTGCACGAGTAGAACGCCTTCAAGCAGACGCTTCATTAGATAAAGCGGTAGTGGAACGCACCAAAGCTGAGAATGATCTTAAGATTGCTCAATTAGCCCTTACCCAAATTCTCGGTCAAAGCCAAAGCGTTGAACCTTCAGAGCAACTGTTTATCAACAAAAACCTACCTCATATGGATGTGTTTATTGATCAAACATTGATGACTTATCCGGGCCTAAAAATTCTCGATGCGAAAGAGAAGCAAGCAAGTAGCTTAATCAAAGCAGAAAAAGGCAAGTACTACCCAGAGGTTTACCTATACGGAGATTACAACCTCTATGAAGACGATTCACTCGCCAGCGAAATGAAACCAGATTGGTTAGTCGGAATCGGTGTTAACGTGCCACTACTCGACACTTCAGGTCGTTCAGACAAAGTGGCGGCGGCGCACAGTGCAGTATCGCAAGTTAAATTCCTAAAGTCACAAGCGAAGCAAGATTTAACCGTGTTGGTGCAAAAGACCTATCTCGAAGCAAACCAAGCTATTGAAGAAGTCCAAGGACTAAACTCTAGCTTATCGCTAGCTCAAGAGAATCTGCTACTTCGCAAAAAAGCCTTCACTCAAGGGCTCTCTAACTCGTTAGAGGTGGTTGACGCTGAGCTATACCTTGCGAGCATCAAAACACAGCAATCTGCTGCACGATTTAAATACCTAATATCTCTCAACAAGCTTTTAGCGCTAAGCAGCGAAATGAATGCTTATTCGAGCTACTTAACTTCTTCTTTCACGTCTGATTTCGACTCAAAAACAGACACCGCTAGCCAGTCAAAAGGATAATTCATGAAACCTATTAAGCCTCTTCTTCTATCTATAGTTGTTATCGGCATTGTTGGCTGGGTCGGATACAGTTTTTACCAAGCATACCAACCTCAGCCCGTAAAGCTTCAAGGCCAAATCGATGCTCAGCAATACAGTATCTCTTCGAAAGTGCCAGGCCGAATTGACGAAGTATTTGTACGCAAAGGCGACTCTGTTGAGAAAGGTGAATTGATCTTTTCTCTTCTGAGCCCAGAAATTGACGCAAAGTTAGAACAAGCTAAGGCAGGTGAAAAAGCGGCTGGAGCTCTGGCTCAAGAAGCAGAAAATGGCGCACGAACTCAACAAATCCAAGCGGCCAAAGACCAATGGCTGAAAGCCAAAGCAGCCGCTGATTTAATGGAAAAAACCTACCAGCGTGTAAACAACCTTTACAACGATGGCGTAGTCGCGGAGCAAAAGCGTGATGAAGCCAAGACACAGTGGCAAGCAGCAAAATACACAGAAAGCGCAGCTTTCCAGATGTATCAGCTAGCACAGGAGGGTGCTCGTGATGAGACCAAAGTGGCTGCCGCTCAAAAAGCCTTGATGGCCGCTGGTGCAGTCGCTGAAGTCGAAGCTTATGCAAAGGACACACAGATCCACAGCTGGTTCAGCGGTGAAGTATCTCAAGTACTACTGAGTAGCGGAGAGCTAGCGCCACAAGGGTTTCCAGTTGTCACTGTGATCGATACTAAAGACACATGGGCGATACTTAACGTCCGTGAAGATATGCTCAAGCACTTTGAGAAAGGCGCACAATTTGAAGCTTACCTACCCGCTTTAGATAAGTCGCTGACTTTCCAAGTGACGCATATTGCTGTTATGGGTGATTTTGCAACTTGGCGTTCAACCGATGCTGCGCAAGGCTTTGACTTACGTACATTTGAAGTAGAAGCTCGCCCTTTAGATACAAGCGAAACACTGCGCATGGGTATGAGCCTTGTGGTTGAGCTTTAGGTGACGTATGTCTGCTAACTCTCACTTACCAGAGCATCACAAAGCGCAAAGGAATTTGCTTAGACAGTGGGCTATTGTACGTAAAGACAAATGGCTGCTGTCATGCTTAACTTGGATACCCTTGCTGCTTGCTGCAAGTATCTGGCTGATCTTTTCACAAGGCATCGCCCGTGATTTGCCTGTTGCCGTGGTTGACTTAGAACACAGCCAAATTTCACAGCAATTTACTCGCTTAGTCGATGCCTCACCTACCCTGCAGGTCACTCAGAAATACAGCTCTGCAAGTGAAGCAGCTAAAGCCATGGTTGAACGTGATATCTACGGCTATGTTGTTATACCTAGACACTTTGACCGAGACCTTTACCTTGGGCTAAACCCGCAGGTATCCGTGTTCTACAACAGCCAATTTATATTGATTGGTAAACTGGTGAATGCGGCTCTACTGCAAGCTCAGGGCACGTTCAACGCTCAACTCGAAGTGGTTAGACAGCTTTCACACGGAGACACCACGGTACAATCTGCATTGGGGCAAGCTGTCACAATACAAAGCCAAATCACCCCATTGTTTAACAAGAACACCAGTTACGCTCAGTTCTTGGTATCTGCAGTTATTCCTGCTTTATGGCAGATCATGATTGTAGTGGGAACAATTTTGATATTGACTGCAAATGTACGCGCGCGTGGGTTAAAAGCATGGTTATCTCACTCTCCTGTTAAGTCACTTGCATCGACGTTGACCCCTTATGCTGTGCTGTTTTTAGGATTCGGTATTGTCTTTAGTTTTTGGTTTTATCGCCTTTTAGAGTGGCCATTTAACGGCAGCTTTATGGCATTAACCATTGCACAGTTACTAACGGTTATTAGTTGTATCATTATGGGTTGCTTGTTCTTCTTCTTGACGCTTGATCCAGCAAGAGCGATGAGTTTTGCGGGCGCATTTACGGCACCAAGTTTTGCCTTTATGGGAATCACCTTCCCTGTCACTGACATGAATACGGCAGCCCAGGTTTGGAGAAGCCTATTGCCTATTAGTCATTACATTGAAGTACAAACGGCTCAGTCCAGTTACGGTGTGAGCGCTGCGCAATCGCTGATGAACCTCACTTCAATGTTTTGGTATGTTATTCCTGCTTTTGTGGTGATCTTATTGATTAAAAAGCACTTAGCGCAAGCAGAACATCAAGGAGTAAATCAATGAGCTTTACTCAATTGCTGAAACAAGAGTTACTGGCAGTTCTTCGTAACCCTGTTGTATTGCTTACGGTATTTGGTGGTGTGGTCTTTTACTCATTCTTGTACCCGCTGCCCTACGCCAATCAAGTACCTCAACAATTAAAAGCATCAGTGGTGAACCTAGACAAGAGCCAAAGTAGCTACCACTTGGAGCGAATGGTCGATGCGACCTCTCAAATTGATTTGGTTCGCCGTGACTCCACTATTGCTGACGCGAAACAGGCTGTGCTTAACCAAGAAATTGGTGGGTTCATCGTCATTCCTGAAGACTTCTACAAAGACCTACTGCTAGGGAAAAGTCCAACGCTCTCTTATGCAGGCGATGCGTCTTACTTCTTGGTTTATGGCACTATAGTTGAAGGGCTTGCGAAGGCTGGCGGCACGCTAGCGGCACAAGTAAAGGTCAGCCACCTCTTAATTGAAGGTGTGCCTTTAGAGTCCGCTGCCAAGGGTTACAGTGCATTTAACCTAAATCTAAAACCTACTTTCAATAGTCGTATGGGTTACATAGATTACGTGGTTCCGGCTGTCTTTGTGTTGATCCTTCAGCAAACTCTAGCCATGGCATCCGGGTTGGTTGGTGCGACACAAAATGCGCAGTCTCCGTTCGGTTATTGGAGTAAAACCTCTCCAGCCAAACTTATCCTTGCTCGTTGTTGCACCCTAGTGGGTATTTACTACTTGTTATCGATGTACTACTTCGGCGCCAGCTTTTCGATGTACGGCATAAACTTGCTCGCCGCTATCTCACAGATTTTAACCTTGTTACTGCCCTTCTTATTGGCTAGCTGTTTAATTGGGATTTTTATCGGAGAATTAGTACCAAGAAGAGAACTCGTGACTGTGGTTGTACTGATCAGTTCAATGCCACTCATTTTCTCCTCTGGCTTTATTTGGCCTATCGAGATGATGCCAGATTGGCTGGTACTGTTATCACAACTTTTCCCAAGTACGCCTGCGATTCAAGGATTCTTAGCTTTAAACCAAATGGGCGCTTCGTGGCAAGAAGTGGTATCTCAATGGACGTTATTATGGGGGCAAGTCGCTCTATGGGGATCGTTGCTTGCTCTTAAGCTCTACCACAAATCAAGCAAAAGCGTCGTTAACCATGCTACCGACCATAGCCGTTGAACCGATTAACCCATCGAAAATCCAAAAGCCCTAATTCAGGGCTTTTTTATTACCTTCAGCCTTAAAGCTGGCCTAAGTTCTTACGACCAGTAACCGCAAACCTACCTTCACTGATTTAGTCTACCGAGGTAAAAACATCACAGACTTGATTTATTAAAGGCCGTTTCAAACATAGTTACAGAGCCTACATGAGACCATTCATGCTGTGAGTATTGTTCTTTTATATGCTTTTTCCGACTCAAAAAATCATCGACTTATTCCCAAAAGACGACAAAACACGAATAATTGTAAATTTATTGTAAAAATCTCTTTGACGCCATTCGTTTTATGTATAGGGTTGTCAATAAGACGTGGTAAGCGGAATATCATAGTCTTAATGGTGCACGTGCCGAAAGGATATCCATATAAAACGTGATTAATAGTTACATTTATTTCGCATTTCGACTTGGCTACAAAGCATTTTTTGCTACCGAAGGGATAAGTGAGCTATTGAAATATAAAACAAACACAACAGAAACAAACATAATTTAATAAAAAGACAGGGAAAGCCATGAAAAACATAAGAGAATTATTTTTTGGGTTTATATTATTGTTTAGTTCCAGTGCATTTGCAGAAGAAGGATCATTTAATCAAGCTATTAGCAATTTGAGTAAAAGTGTTGATGGATTTTTCAACGAATACACAGGATGGTTCGTTGGATTAATATTTAAAAGTGTACCGGTAGGTGAAGCTAATTTCCCTATCATCGTAGGCTGGCTATTACTCGCAGCTATGGTCTTCACGGTTTATTTTGGTTTCGTACAATTTAAACGTGTCGGTATGGCTATCGATATCATCAAAGGTAAGTATACCGACCCTAAATCGAAAGAAGATGGCGAGGTTTCTCACTTTCAAGCCCTCACCACTGCTCTGTCAGGAACCGTAGGCCTAGGTAATATTGCCGGCGTTGGTGCAGCCCTTGCGATCGGTGGTCCTGGTGCAACATTCTGGATGATTTTGTGTGGCCTTCTAGGGATGGCTTCTAAGTTCTGTGAATGTACTTTAGGTGTTAAATACCGAACTATCTTGCCGTCAGGCGTTGTTTCGGGTGGTCCTATGTACTACCTCAGCCAAGGCCTTAGTGAAAGAGGTTTAAGTGGGCTAGGTAAAGTACTGGCTGTCGGTTTCGCACTCATGTGTATCTTAGGTTCACTGGGTGGTGGTAACATGTTCCAAGCTAACCAAGCTCATGCAATGCTAACGTACGCGTTTGATATCCCAAGTGAGTACGGTGTTATCACTGGCCTTGTACTAGCGGCTCTTGTTTTCTCTGTGATTGTTGGTGGTATGCCTTCTATTGCATCGGTAACAGAAAAAGTCGTCCCTTGGATGGCCGCGCTATATATCGGTATGGCTGTGGTTGTTATCGGTTCTAACCTAGATCAAGTTGGTCCTGCATTTAGCGCAATCTTTACAGGAGCATTCACTGGTGAAGGTGTCGTTGGTGGCTTCATTGGTGCGTTAATTCAAGGTTTGAAACGTGCTACCTTCTCGAACGAAGCGGGTGTTGGTTCTGCTGCTATTGCTCACTCAGCAGTTAAAACAAAAGAGCCAATCACTGAAGGCCTAGTGTCACTGCTAGAACCGTTCGTTGATACAGTAATCATTTGTACTATGACTGCATTGGTTATCACTATTGCTGGCTTGAACACAGGCCCATTCGATGGTTCAGGTTTAACAGGTGTAACTCTAACTGCGGCATCGTTCACTGAAACTGCAGGTTTCTTCAAATACACATTGGCACTAGCCGTTATCATGTTTGCATTTTCTACTATGATTTCTTGGTCGTACTACGGTCTTAAAGCATGGACTTACCTATTCGGTGAAGGAAAGGCTACGGAACTGGTTTTCAAGGTGATGTTCTGCGTGTTCGTTGTAATTGGCGCAACAATCCAATTTGGCGCGGTAATCGACTTCTCTGATGCAGCTATCTTTGCAATGTCTATCTTTAACATCCTAGGTCTTTACTTCTTGATGCCTGTTGTTAAGAAAGAACTGCAATCATTTGTAGCTCGTGTGAAATCAGGTGAAATCAAAACCTACGAAAAGTAATCATTCGCTAATTAGCACTGTTCTAAAAACTTTGGTAATACCCTTTGCTTGAGAAAGCGAGAACAGAACAATATCTTAATGAAAATCCCTACCAGCTTCGCTTGTGGGGATTTTTTGTAACTAAATTTTCCTGTTTACGCTGCTCAGGATCTTGGCATACTTGTATACGTTCAACCGCCTCTTCCACATCAATCATATCTCGTTGCGCTAATGACGAGTTACAGTCATCAAAGCAATAAGCTACGGTGCAATTCTCACACTGATATTCGTTCATGGTCTACCCCTCCCCATTGAAATGGCCTAATCAAAAAACAACAGGCCGCGAATTCATCCCAGAACTGAATCACTATGAGGCTTACAACGTCTATAAATATGCGCGCAAAGTCACCAAATACTCAACTAGTCACATGAAGCTGTTAAATATATAGCACCAATCACAAATGGCGGAGAGGTTGATGCAAGCATTCTTAGTAAAGAGACACATTCGTCTCACCACTTAGCACCAACAAAAAAACACCCACACCATTTGCATGATGTGGGTGTTAAAAATAAAGATTAAAGAGTGATGACTTAGCGTTTAACCTACAAGCCCATCTCTTCAGTTAGGGCTTTGATTTGCTCAAGATCCATGGTGTGAACTTCAATCATTTGTCTGATGTCGCTGAGACGGGAATTCGCGTTATCTTGCTTCTCACAAGCGTCAGACTTGGCGTCCCAAGACGTACCATCTAAGAAAACATCACACGCTTTCTTCAATGATCCTAGGTTCTGCTCAATGGTCTCTCTTTCTTTCTCAAGCTTTTCTAGCTCTTGAGAGATCTGTAATTCTTTTCGGAACAGTTCGCGAGAACGCTCAAACAAAGTCGACTGCATATCTGCCTGACGGTTTAGCTTCTGGTTATCTTGCTCTGTTTTATCTAATGTCTGTTTCTGCTCGTTTAACTGTTGCTCTAGTGAATAATTCGCTTTCTCTAACACAACAGATTGCTTAGCAAGGTCTTGAAGTTCTTTTTGATGCGCTTCTGCTTGCTCGGCCAAAGCCGCTTCAACCTTAGCATCGATTTCTTTATCAAATTCTGCCACTTTCGCTTCAACAGAAGACACCAACTGTGTTTTGCTTACACTCAATTCTTGATAACGAGTTTCGAGTATCTGATAAGTAGATTCCCACTTGGAAGCTGTCACTGACGAACCAATCAAGCCACCAAGAGCCAAACCAATAACGGCAGCGATACCGACATAGAGCTGACTGCGCTTATCGCGTTCTTCAATAACCACCACTTCATCTTGTTCGCTTTGTCCAGGCTGCTGGTTCACTAGCGGGTACTCCCAAATATATGTTAAACGTTACAATGTCACCGAGTGATTAAGTTATACCAAACAGTGCTAACGAGTTAATTCCGAAATCATTAGACTGGCAGTATACAAAAGGAAGCTACTAACGATAACTATTACCACCCATTTTTGTACTTTTTCGTTTGTCCTATAACGAAACAGTACAAATGCCAACGCCAATAAAAAAACAATCGCTATTAGTCGAGTCATAACTCCTCCTTGTTTCTCTATTTTATACCATTTAAATAAGCAAGTTACGTCAGAGTCGCGTTGTTTGATCATTTAGTTGAACAACATTTGTTCAAACAGATATTTTGTAGCTGACATCACAATTTATATGATCTAGGATACACCTACAGTTTATCTGATAAGTCAGGTAATTGTTCCAATGAAGACTGCAGGAGAGTGGTTTTTAACTAAATATTAACATTTAGTTAGATTAACCCGCCGAAGAAGTAAATCTTTCAGGTGCTTTATGCTGGAGAAATCCGGAAAAGTGAGGACTGTCGTTGGAGGAACCTCTGGAGAGAACCGTTCAATCGGTCGCCGAAGGAGCAAGCTTAGTGTCCATCACTTATCTAAAAGTGATTCGCTAAGTGAAACTCTCAGGCAAAAGGACAGAGGAGTGGAAAGCAACAAGCCTTAATTAACAAAAGAATTCTATCTAGAAATCCGTATGTATTAAGTGGTGTTACCGATCCCTTCGATCTGCACTGCCTTCCCTCTTCTCCTTAAGTTTCTAATTTATTAAGGGGAATCTATGAACCACCTACAAGCTACACTACAAACCATCAACCAATTCGTTTGGGGACCACCACTGCTTATTCTGCTAGTGGGTACAGGCATCTACTTTACGTTTCGCTTAGGCTTACTCCAGTTTAGATACCTCCCAACCGCGCTAAAAATGGTGTTCAGCAAAGACAAATCAGGTACGGGTGACGTATCAAGTTTTGCCGCTTTGTGTACCGCGCTGTCAGCAACTATTGGTACAGGTAACATTGCTGGTGTAGCGACCGCAATCAAGATTGGCGGCCCTGGCGCTCTATTCTGGATGTGGCTTGCCGCGTTATTTGGTATGGCGACTAAGTACGCTGAGTGTCTACTAGCCGTAAAATACCGCAGAACGGGTAGCAATGGCGAGATGGTTGGTGGCCCAATGTACTACCTGCAATACGGAGTGGGCTCAAAAATCTTGGCGATTATGTTCGCTGTATTCGCTTTAGGCGTTGCATGTTTTGGTATCGGCACCTTTCCACAAGTAAACGCAATATTAGATGCTACAGAAATCTCATTTGGTGCTTCACGCGAAATGTCAGCGGTCGTACTTACAGTGTTGGTGGCAGTAGTTACACTGGGTGGTATTCAAACTATCGCTAAAGTGGCTGGAAAAGTCGTTCCAACTATGGCGGTTATGTACATCGTCGCATGTTTAAGTGTTCTAATTTCAAATGCAGACCAACTTATGAATGCCGTTACTCTTGTCGTCACCTCTGCGTTGACTAATACTGCAGCAACAGGTGGCTTCTTTGGTGCGAGTATCATGCTAGCAATCCAGTCTGGTATTGCACGCGGTGTATTCTCTAACGAGTCTGGTTTAGGTAGCGCACCAATGGCTGCGGCGGCTGCAAAAACAGATTCATGTGTGAAACAAGGCCTTGTCTCTATGACTGGCACCTTCTTCGATACCATCATTATTTGTACGATGACAGGTTTGGCGCTTATCTTAACGGGTGCTTGGCAGGCTGACTTATCTGGCGCTGCGATGACCACTCATGCATTTGCTGTTGGTCTAAACGCAGAAACATTAGGCCCTATGCTAGTGTCTGTTGGTTTAATCTTCTTTGCGTTTACAACAATTTTAGGTTGGAACTACTACGGTGAGCGCTGCGTTGTGTTCTTGCTGGGTACCAAAGCAGTTTTACCTTACAAAGTAATCTTCATTGCGCTAGTCGCGTCTGGTGCATTCTTGAAGCTTGATATGATCTGGATAATGGCAGATATCGTGAACGGCCTAATGGCTATTCCGAACCTAATCGGCCTTCTCACGTTACGTCATGTGGTTATCGAAGAAACTAAACTATTTTTCAAACCACTGAGCACTTCAAGCGACTATAACGCAGTAAAGTTTTAAGTGAGATAATTCTTAGAATAAAAAGCCCGAAATTAATGCGGGCTTTTTATTTATTAAGTTAACCAGTCAAGTAAATTAACTAAAACATTACTTAAATAATTAACCTAAAATACTATAAGATCTTTTCAATAAACCTTGCCAC
>NZ_JBQKUM010000059.1:0-30393 GCF_054968605.1 Pseudoalteromonas sp. G5_S1_14_S5
ATCCGAAAGCCTTCTCTAGTAACGCCTGATTGCCAGAATCTTGCGTCGCATTAGTCAGGCTCATTACTACATTCTTCAATTCGGTTAGCGGAGGCTCAATATTCAGGTTTTCATCAGACTGCTTTAATCGAGCCCCAAACTGAGAAAGCCTATCCAATTCTGGTTGTAGGGTTAAAAGCAACTGGCCTTTCTCAGAAGAGTCATTAGACAGAACTAACCATCGATGTGCATTACTTGAAACCGTGTTAAAAGATTGAAGAGCTTCAACCTTAACTCGTGTAGTTTCAAGATTCTTCATCTTCGTATCGTTCTTGATCACTTGGTTGAATGTAAACCCAAACATGGTGATTACAGACACAGTAGTAAGAAGAATTAGACGCCACCTAATTGATATATATGTCATTTTTATAACTACTCCCTTCCCGAAAGTAATTTAACCTAGCCCAAGTAAAGAGTAGGACATTAACAGCGGTTATTGATCAAATTGGATATGAACAAACGATACTCTGAGTCCAGAAAGGCAAATAATCTACAGTGTACGAAGCAAACGCTGCTATCAGAGTAACAAATCAATGAAACGTTTCATTTCCGAGAGAGAGTTATTATCACTCGCATAACAAGTAAAGAAGTCACGCTGTCAGGTCAGAAAGGCAGCAAGTCAAAGTGCTAGGTACGAACAAATTACTAAATTAAGGTTAAATTTGTGAGATCCAAACGTTTGCGCTCTGCATTTTTTTCACGCAACGATGGCTTATTCGAAGGTCAAACAACAAAACAGACTGATTGGCTTGTTTGTTGTTTACCATTTACGTGTAACTTGGGTTGGTGATCACATCTTTAATGATCACTATGACTTTCATTACATATCATATTTTGATTTGAGTATTTTTTGGCGGAAATTAAGTGCTACAGATTGTTAAAGTCAATAGCCTTCATCTGAGTGTAAAACTTGATTTATGGCTAATATTACGCCAACTTACAGATAATTTATCTGCATTTATTTTTCCTAGCAGAATAACCAGTCGTACCTTACAATCCTGCCACATAAAAGTTACAAGTTACACACAACGCATATCAAGCACATTCAAGTGGCATGAAAGACCACCGCTTGATAGCTCAACCTCCTATGCTGATTGGCTTCCCTACAATCGCCATGACTGCAGAACTTAACGTGAAAGGTCCCGAGTAAAGATGAGTCCCGAAAAGCACCTCCTAGACTGGCAAACTAGTCAAACTATTGCTGAATCCATCTCTCCAACTTTAGGTCAGTTATACCGCCAAAAAGGCGTAGAAGTTATCCTCTTCGGTAAGACCTTAGTCAACGCAACAACGATCGACATCATCAAAGCTCACCGCATCGCAAAACGCTACACAGGTTCACCGCTAACTGCAGAACAAACTCAACCAATTATCCAGCATCTTCTATCAATGCGCTTGTCACCTTGCCGCGTTGATGTTGGTCGTCTAGCAGCTCAGTACTGGGAAAACCACGAAGATCTCAGCGCGATGGATGATTTCCTTCAAACAGCTCTAATGGGTTCATTAGAAGGCGAAGCGATGACCACACCTCGCGACGTCGTGTTATACGGTTTTGGTCGTATCGGTCGTCTATTAACTCGTATTCTTGTAGAGAAAAGTGGTCCAGGTTACCCACTTCGTTTACGTGCAATTGTAGTTCGTGGTGGTAAAGACGGTGATTTAGAAAAACGTGCAAGCCTACTACGTCGTGACTCAGTTCATGGTCAGTTCAACGGCAGTATCGTTGTAGACCAAGAGCGCAAAGCGATCATCGTTAACGGTAATTTCATCCAAGTTATCTACGCGAATAAACCAGAAGACGTGGATTACACGGCTTACGGCATCGATAATGCTTTAGTTGTTGATAACACAGGTGTGTGGCGTGACGCGGAAGGCCTAAGCCAACACGTAGCGTGTAACGGTGCAAGCAAAGTTCTGCTTACTGCACCTGGCAAAGGTGACATCAAAAACGTTGTGTTCGGTGTAAATGAAGATGTGATTCAACCTGAAGACACCATCATCTCAGCAGCAAGCTGTACAACGAACGCGATTACACCAGTGTTGAAAGCCGTTCACGACAAGTTCGGCGTTCTGTCTGGTCATATCGAAACAGTTCACTCATTCACCAATGACCAAAACCTGATTGATAACTTCCATTCAGGTGACCGTCGTGGCCGTGCTGCTTCATTGAACATGGTACTGACATCGACTGGCGCTGCAAAAGCAGTATCAAAAGCGATGCCAGAAATGGAAGGCAAGCTAACCGGTAACGCGATTCGCGTACCTACGCCAAATGTTTCAATGGCAGTAGCAAACCTAAACCTTGAGAAAGGCACCAACAAAGAAGAGCTGAACACGTACCTACGTGAAATGGCACTATCTTCTGCCCTATCTGCTCAAATCGATTACACAGACTCAACTGAAATCGTTTCTACAGACTTAGTTGGCTCTCGTCACCCTGGCGTTGTTGACGGTGTTGCGACTATCGCACAAGACAACCGCGCTGTTCTATACATTTGGTACGACAACGAGTTTGGCTACAGCTGCCAAGTTATTCACTGCATGGAACAAATGATGGGCGTACGCTACAAAACTTACCCAGCGGTTTAATATCTCTGAGTAAAACAAGCTCCACAACATAATAACTATATCCGCGAAGCCTATTTCAGGCTTCGCAACCCCTTCTGTTTTACTCTCCCGTATAAACAGGAGGGTTGCCACTTAGATCTGATCTCTCTAACCGATCTAAGTGGCCTTTTTATATCAGAAGTTCTGATAAACAATCACTTCTAAAGTTCTACCTCGACATCAGACTGAATCGTCTAGTGAATTAGCAAATGGCATACTCACTTTTGTTTCCGCTTCTTTGCCAAGCGTTGAGACAAATACTTTGACTGCACTGTTCACATTGAATACAGAACATATAGGGGCTCCAGTACTTTTTATTAGCTGTACGTACTTCGCTGACAGTGACATATTCCAAACCCTATTAAGTATTAAGCATGCCAACTTTTAATTCATTGATTTTAGAGATTAACTTTAAACCATATTTTTAGTGCGTCATTAAAACTACATTTACGAGCTAAGGCAAACACACGGTCATAGTGACTCTCGTCAATTATTTTGCGGCGTTCATGTTTCGTTCAGAAAAGGGGCGATAAAGTAACAACATAGAAAAAGAGGAATGAATATGAAAAATATATTAGTTACGATTGTTGCGCTATTTACTGGCCTTTTGGCGCTATTCACCAGCTTGATCCTTGCTATTCCTTTGGCTATCGCAGCATTAATCACAGGAAAGCGCATTCAAAATAAAATGAAGAAACAAGGCTTCGCAGCTTATATGGACACTCACCACTCATCAACATCTGATGCTGGTGTTATTGAAGGCGAATACGAAGACCTTTCAAATAGAAAATAGTCTAAGCTTTTGCTTCAAGACAACAACGATAGAGGCTACACCAAGCAATGCACAGAAAGAGCCTTCTAACTCTGCTCGCTATTACGACTTCAGGTCTCATTGGCTGCTCCTACGAGACCATCACTCCCGCTTACGAAGCTTCGCCAAGCCTGCCTGAGTATCAACAAGACAGCTTCGATGACTATGTGACCGAAACTCAAGACTGGCTATTAAAAAACCGAGTATTCATCACCGAAGACAAGCAACTAGAGGTTCAACTTAATTCACCCACTGAGTACAAGCCGACCTCACCTAATGGTAAAGCAGTTCTGTTGGTCCATGGATTAGGCGACTCGCCGTATTCGTTTAAAGACATTGCAAAACATTTAGCCGACCAAGGTTACTTGGTGAGAACCGTGCTGCTTCCAGGTCACGGCAGCCGTGCAGGTGACTTAATGCAACCGCATCTCGAAGATTGGCAAGGCGTGGTGGCTCATCATACTAAGTTACTTGAGCAAGAGTACGATTCAGTATGGCTAGGCGGTTACTCTACCGGTGCAAACCTCGTCACCTCACAAGCGATGAAGGATCCAAAGATCGCAGGATTACTGCTGTTTTCACCTGCATTTCAACCGAATTCATCGGCCGTGCAATACGCGGGGCTAGCGAGCTATTTTGTGACTTGGGCGGACCAAGATCCTGAAGACAACATACTGCGTTATAACTCGCTGCCAATGAACGGAGCATCGGTATACTTCGAGACCTCAGAAATCGTTCGTGACGACTTAAGAGAAAAACAATTCGACAAGCCAGTGTTCATTATGATGAGTGAAGGCGATAGTGTGATTGACACTCACTTCGTTCAGCAGGCGTTTACTGAATCTATGCCAAACCCGAATAACGTTTTGGTGTGGCAAGGAGAAGCCAAGCTCGATGACTCTCGCGCTGTTCAATACAGCATGAAAATCCCAGAGCAACGTATCTCGAACGGTTCTCACATGGGCTTGCTGTTCTCACCAAACAATCCGTATTACGGTATCAATGGTAGTGAAAAAATTTGCTCTAACGGACAAGAAGAGGGCTTTGAAGAGAAGTGTAATGCGAACAGCGAAGTGTGGTATTCAGCATGGGGATACCGTGAAGAAGGTAAAAATCACGCTCGCCTAACGTATAACCCTTACTTTTCCGACTCTATGGCTAAACTAGATTCAGTACTAAACTCGGCAGGTTAGCCAGACAAACTCATAAAAACTAAAAAGCTCACTAGCGATTCGCTGTGAGCTTTTTTAAAACATAACTTTTTATTACGTTTCCGTTGTTTAACGCTATATAGTCCACACTACGCGCACAGCAAGCAAAATCAAAACGATACCTGAAAGTCGATCAATCAACTGCGCTTTTGAACGGATTCGTTCAACAATGAGAGGCCTAGATAGCACCAAGGTGATGAAGGTGTACCATAGGCCATCAACAATCAGCGGAGTCGAGACAATAATCACTTGGTTGGTCAACTCATTGCCAAGCGCGACAAACTGGCTGAACAGAGCGATGAAGAACAGTGCGATCTTAGGGCTCAAGATAGAGATCAAGAAAGCTTCACGAGCAGACTGCATGTAGCTCATCTGTTCACCAGCTTCTAATTTCGAAGCTACCCCACCTTTCGAACGCAGAGCATTGACTCCCAAATACAACAGATAAGCTGCACCCGTCAAGCTAATACCTTTAAATAACACTGGAGATTGCTCCAATACCACTGCCAAGCCTACGATGGTTGCAAACGCATAAATACCAATACCCGCAGCGTGTGACCAAGCAGCGATAAGCCCGTTGATACGACCACCAGCTAAGCTGTGTTTAGCAATCATTACTAAACTTGGCCCCGGAGACATTGCTCCCAATAGACAAATAGCCAATAAAGAAAACCAAATTGTTACCGTCATCATTTCATTCCTAGTCAAACCATACGTTCTTGTTGAACGCTCTACCATTGATAGTTAGCATAATTACCACTTAGTATTATTTGAAATCAAAGATAATCATCATGGTTATGATTTTAAGTCATACTGATATTGTAACTCGACTTTTGCATTGCTTGGAATGCCTTTTCTCGAGCCCATTTATGTGCCGAATCGTTGTCGTACTTCGGGTGCCACATTAACCAATAGGTGTGCATTTCAGTTTCGAATGGCAATGGAAAATACTTAGCCTCAAGATGCCTACCTAGGTTATAGGCAATGTGCTCAGGTACGATCATCAAATAATCGTCTTGCATTAACACGTTACTTGCCGATGAAAAGAAAGGAACCTTAAATGCCACTCTGCGTTTCAGCCCTTGCTTTTTCAATGCAATATCGGCGTAGCTGTCTTTGTCCCCTCCTCCAGTCACCTTGATATGAGAATACTGGACAATATCTTCGGAACTTAACACCTCTTTATGAGCCAATGGATGTGATTTGCGCATTAAACACACCGATTTGTCCTCTCCAAGCTTGATACTCGATACATGTTCCGGCTTTTTAGGAAACATGCTGGAAGCCAAGTGAATTCCTGACTCATTGAGTGATTCAAGGTAGTTTGGCTGCCACAAACGGTAGGCCAAATTGATATTCGGCGCGTCTGCTGATACCTCGGCAACAATCACTGGCAAAATATACTGAGCAACATAGTCACTAGAAGACAATACAAACTCTCCCTGCCACTCTTGTGGTTCAAACGGTTTGTCATCTAGTAGGTGGTCAAACTCACCGAGTAGGTCATCGAGTTTCTCTTTAAGCAAAATAGCTCGATTGGTTGGCACCAGCTTATTACCATCACGCACTAACAGAGGGTCACCACATAAATCTCGTAGCTGGCTAAGTTGGCGACTCACCGCTGATTGTGTGATATGCAGGCGTTGCGCGGCTCGGCTCACATGACACTCTTCAAGAAGGACATGCAATGAACGCAGTAAGTTTAAATTAATATTGCCTAGCATGAATGTACCGTCGGATTCAGCGTGTTAAAAAACTCGGTCAACACAGTATGAGTCATTAGATGGCGAAGCTCTGGATAGCTTTGCAGATGATCGCGAACTTGATTTAAACGTTCCATACTCTCAACCTCGACATACAGCATCATATCGGTCTCTCCGCTAATTGAGTGGCACCATTGCACACCGTCAATACCATGAATTTGATTCTTCCCATTTATTGTTCTATTCAACACGCCTAATTTGACACAACTCTTGAACTTATAACAGTCGCTGTTTAGGTCAGCCGACACTTTGACACTTAATCCACGAAATACCGTAAAATGACGGCGGCTTACGACGTTTCGCTAGCTGTATTATTGATGACGACAATATAAGCTTTCATTCACACTCTTTCCATTTCCAGATCAAAATCGTCACAAGCTAGGAGAGCGAATGACCCAGCTAAAACAAGAAATCACGCTAATGTCCGGCATTGGACAACTTTCAACGACCTTGCTTGGTACTGGGCTATTTATGATTCCCGCTATCGCGGCAGGTATTGAAGGTCAATTATCGCTGTTAGCCTAGTTAATCCTGTTTATCGCCATTTGTCCTATTGCTCTCACTTTCGCCGCACTAGGTAAACGCAACCCGAACGCGGAAGGCACTGCCTATTTTGTTCGCCAAGCGTTTAGTGAAAAGTTGGAAACGAGTGTTGCTTGGTTATTTGTGAGTGAAGTACCCGTGGGTATCCCAGCGGCTATCGCATTGGCTGGTGGCTTTGCCCAACAGTTATTACCAGCTCCGCTCAACACACCACTCGGCGCTCAATTTTTACCGTAGCACTACTGATTGTGGTCAACTTGATGGGCAGTAAGTCTTCAGGCCGCCTGCAAACCGTGATTGCCCTTTCGATCTTTGCCTTAGTCAGCGCTTTCGTTTGGAAAGCAGAGAACACTATAGCCGATATAGCAATACCGAGCTTATCCTCTGACTCTATGTGGTCTATCGTAGCCAGTTGTTTCGTAGCTGGCTTAGTGTATTAGGCTTGTTCCGTGGTTATCCTCAAACTAGGTGCGTATGGTTCAACGGAATTTGACGCCGCATCAATCCCATGGGTAACTGAACAGCTGTTTGGTAATGGGTTTAAAGCTGTTATCAGTGTGCTTGGTTTCTTTGCCTGTTTCGCTAGCCTGAATCCATACACCCAACGCTTGTCACGAATGATCTGGGCTCAGGCTCGCCAGCATCGACCGGACGGTAAAATGGCACAGCTCAATAGCCGCGGAGTGCCGCTCTCCCCAACGTTAGTAATCGGCGTTATCGCGCTGCTTTCATGTGTGATTGGCGAGCTGTCCAATCTAGATCTTGAGTTCTTTCTAAAGCTCGCTAACGGTATTTTTATTCTAGTTTATCTGCTCGCAATGCTAGCTGCTTGCCAACTTCTGAAAGGTACATCTAGGTACACGGCGATGCTTTCGTTGGTTATCTGTACTGTCGTGTTTATCTGCCTAAGTTGGTCAATGCTGTATGCTTTGACGACTTTTGTGACATTGTCACTCCCTTGGCAAAAGTGGTTCGATAAACCCACCGTCTCTATCGATAAGTTATAAGCACTATCGATCCTTTTATTGATAGAAAAGCCGAGCGATCGCTTTGATCTTCGGCTTTATTTCTGCCAAACGAACATTCCCAAAACCCAATAACGCCCCATTCCAATCACGCTCAACACTCGAGCCATATTCGTAAAAAGAAAATAGGTGAACAAGGCCCGATGGTGATACCGATGCTCGCTTGGCGAGTCGATGATATGGTCTATATCCATAGCGCTAAAAACAGTCGCTTACTAAAAGGGCTTAAGAAAGGCGAGCCAACCTGTTTAACATTCACCTTATTCGATGGTTGGGTCTTGGCCCGCTCAGCCTTTCATCATAGCGCCCATTATCGTTCTGCTGTGGTGCTCGGATCATTTTTAGTCATCGACGACAATCAAGAAAAGGATCGCTTGCTGAATATCTTCATTGAGCAGATAGCCCCGGGGAGAGCCAACGAGGTTAGACTGAGCAATGAAAAAGAGCTCATTGCGACTGAGTTATTGGCGATACCGCTAACCAAAGAATCAGTATAAATTGGTAAGCATGGTGTGAACGACGACAAAGCAGATATGGATACCCCAGTGTGGGCGGGTGTACTGCCTTAGCGAACCGTTGTTGCCCCGCTAGAAACTGCACCCGAGCAAGAGGGGCTCATTGAAAAACCGGATTATCAACAGGCTTATGGTGAACGCTGGTATCAAAATTGACAGACCGAAATGGCCAACGCGTTAAAACTGTTTACAATCTGGCTATCAAAAATTTAACATCAGTAAATAACGTAGCCGAGCGATGCAGACGAATAAGGACTTTCAACAACATCAGGGATTGCTCAATGGTATTGGGCAAGTTTACTTTACTCCAACAATCATCACGTCTGTTTTATTTCTGATTGCCATCTCAGTCGAATCCCTTTCTGTCTTAGCCCTTACACTATTCGGTGCAGTGAGCAGTTATGTATTTTCTTGCTATACCAGAGAGCCAATCGACAATATCAATAATGGAATGTATGCGTTGAATGGTGCTCTCGTCGCCCTGTTTATCGGAAATATATTGGGGATCACACCCGTCTTAGTGATGGTCACCTTCTTAGGTGCATTGTTCACTGTTCCCATCGCAACCGTGGTATTTGGCTTTAAAAAGTACCTAGGCTATACCAGCGCTTTCGTCATAACATCTTGGGTAATTTATGTGACTCAGTGGAGCTTAGATCTGTCGGTATTATCTCCTTCTGCCGATGAGCAAGCTCCACACAACAATATAACGACAAATTTAGAGGCTCACCTACCCCCTTGTATCGTGATCATGCTAAAAGGAGTCAGCCAAGTCAGCTTTATCAACAATGCGTGGACGGGGTTAATTATCTTAGTGGCGATCATGCTTAACAACATCCGACATGCTATTTGGATAGTGTTGGCAGTAGCAATCAGCACTCTGTTTAGCGAGGTAATTGGCGCAAATGACCAACTGATCACTCAAGGGCTATATGGATACAACGCTGTGCTAGCGACACTCGCACTGGTTCTCTACCCAAGAGTTTCGTGGTTTTTAGTGATATTAGGCGGTATGTTGAGTTGCCTCATTACACTCATATTCCACACTTTTAACTTACTGCCACTAACCGCGCCTTTCATTATCAGCACTTGGGCCATGGTGTACTTATCGAGCAAACAACACACCTGATAAAGCTCTATAAACCAGTTCTAAACCTTTCGACATATTGCTTCGGGGTCAAGCCACGGTGCTTTTTAAACATTCGCGTAAAGCTTGCCACGTTGGTATAACCGAGGCGTCTCGCCACCTCTTCAACCGGCAATGAATAACTCAGCAACTCAACGGCAACGTTACTCAATGCGTAACCCATAATGGTGGAAAAGTTAACTCCTAGTTTGTGCAGTCGTCGCTGAAACTGCTGCTCAGACAAACCAAGTAAGCTCGACACCTTATTCAACGTTGGTAAGCCAAAGTGGCGACTATAGTTGATCATTTCATAGGTCACCTTATGTTCATCACCTGCGTCTGGCATGTTGAGATAGTTATCTAAATCATGGAAATTCATCGCTAAACTCATTTTCCCTTCTGACGGCGAGTGATTCATAGATAGCCTAGATTTACTCAGTATCCATACTTCAGTTCTCGGTTGTCCCCACTGAATATTGCAACCAAAGTACTTGTGATAAAGCTCAGTATTTTCTCGATGTCCGGCAATAGAAACGGCAGAAGGCACGAAATCAGGCCCGAGATAACGCCTTAATATCTTCATCATAAAGATCGCAACACGTACGGAATCGTGAACCTTACCAGTCTCAGAATATTCAGGGTTGTCATAACACCACTTAATCAGGTTGCCCACTTGCGCCCCATATAAAAAAGCGCCAGACTGCAAACAATGTAGCCCGATGTTAACGCGTCGAATGGTCGAAGCTAGGTCATGTCCGGAGAAAAACCATTTAGCAAGCGGGCCTAACTTTTCGATATCGACTCTATCAGCAAGCTTTAAGATGATGTCTGGATCATCCGTTTTCTGCTCCAGTAAGCCATACCATTTATCCACTTCATTGACCGGAATTAGGTTCATAGCGTTAGCAAATACCGATTTGGGAATACCTAAAGAATCCATATCTAGCTCACGATTCACCGCTGCGTACTGATATATACCTAAAATTCCTAATGCTCTTAAGAAGTTACAATTATTCATTCGTCGCAAACCCCAGCCAAAACAATTACAGATCACCTCATATAGGTGTCATTATTAAAGTAATTAGTAAATTTTCAACCTATAAATCTGATATCAACCACACTCAGCGCTCAATTTAACCTAGGGTATATCAATGAGTTTAGTAAGTGTCCCATTTGTTGGAACTGGCGCTGACACAGTGCTACATGTTGTTGCAGGTGTTGTACTCGTCGCAACGATTGCCGCTGCATGTTACGGGTTCTGGCGAGTCCATGAACTACCGATCAACAAGGCTCACAGTAAAGAGCATCAACAACTCGGTTTGATCACCGCGCTCACTTGGATTGGCTTTTTATGGCACTGGGTGTGGGTACTCGCCGTCATTTTGGCATTCGTTGATATGGAAAAAGCAATCATCCACCTTAGGGATACATGGAAAGCCCCCGCAGCACCGAAAGAAACCAGTAACGCTGATAACAAAGACGAGGAGAAGCAAGCATGTTAGAGGGCTTAGCTATTTGGGCACTATTCATTTATTTACTGAGGCTGATTGGTATGCCTTGGAATAAAGGAACGAAAGCCTTTACGTACCTAGGTGGTACTTCTTGGTTGCTGTTTGTGTGGGTAGGACTGATTAACTTTACGCCGATGGACCTCTCAGGTGGTTCCGTCGTTCAATCTCCCCATATTCAATTGCGTCCAGATTCAACCAATGTAACGGGAAAAACCACGAAAGTTCATATTCACCCAAACCAAGACGTAGCTGAAGGTCAGTTAATCTATGAGATTGACAATACCAAATATGTGATCGCTCGAGATAAGGCGAAGGTTCAACTTGAGTCAGCAGAAGTCGCGTTAGACACAGCTCGCCAAGAAGTCAGCATTGCAAAAGTCAGCTACCAATCTGCGCTTGAAGACATCAAAGCCTCAATAGCACAGATTGAGTCAGCAAAGACCGACCTAGTTTTACAGTCTAAGACGCTGGATCGTTATCAAAAGCAAAACAGTGTGGTTGAGCACACCATTACAGAGTCTGATATCGACCAACAAACCGCAAAAGTGGACTTAGCGACCCATAATGTGACTACACTTGAGTCTCAGTTGAGTAAGAAAGAGGTGGATGCGGAGAACGCCAAGTTAAACATCCAAAAAGCCGAAACCAATGTAAGTAAGAAGCAAACCGAGGTCGACTCTGCTAAATCCACATTGGCACAGGCACAGTGGGACTTGAATAGCACGAAAGTAACGGCGCCATCAGATGGCTTTGTTACCAACTTTATTCTTCGTGAAGGGCAACGTGTTTCGATGATGCCTCGTATCCAAATGTATACCGAGGAGAAATACGTATTAATGCGAGTAAACCACCAAGCGATTCGCAATATCAAAGTAGGTCTGCCTGCGGAGTTCGCAACAGCGGTATACCCAGGGAAAATCTTCTCTGCGACAGTAGAAGGAATTGTGGAAGCAACGGGGGAGGCACAAGCCAGCTTATTAGGTATCGATGAAGAGGTTCGAATAACCACAGGTCGAAACCTTCAGAACAAGCACCACTTCGTTCGTTTAAAGATTGATGAAACAGAAGGTTACGACATCCCTGTCGGCTCAGTAGGGCTTGCTTGGGTTAGTGGTGAGAAGCCAATTAGTTTTATGGCCTTCCTCGATGTTATTCGTGGCATCATCATCAGAATGAAGTCTCAACTGTACTTCTTCTACTCTATCTAACCACCTTAATGGATTAGAAATACCAAGCCCGAGTGATCATTGATTACTAGGGCTTTTCGTTTCTTGAATACAAATCGATAGGTTTAAACTGGAAAGAAGAGCCAACATCTTGAACTCCCCTACTATTTGTCGTCAAATCGCACCCATTCGCAAAATGCACTTGCATTACGCAAACACAAAGTATCAAAACGCAAAAAAAGCGCTTAAATACGCACCAAATTGCTATCAAACAGGCGATAATCAGGTTATTAAAGTTGGCACACTAACTGCAGTGTACCCAATGACCCTTCTTAAGCCGAGGGTCACCTAGCCAACTGACGTTGTTAGTGAACCTATACTTGTTCACAAAATATTTAAGCCAATCGCGGTTATTGCGATTGGCTATTTTTTTGCCTATCGTTTACTAAACTTGCACTCCCTGTATACAGACAACCATTCATACCAATAACACTCAACATTCATACTCAACCTGCATATTGTTAGTCGCAAACACGTGATAGAAAACGTTTCCTATTAATTTCCACAAAAAGCCCATACAAACAACGCCATGTTTTATATATAAATTTTAGCCAAAACTGGTTTTAACGACTGACTATTGACAAATTTAGCATTGACTATGTGATTTATATCACCATAATGCGCACGTTTGCCTGCAATATGGCGACCGTTAATTTTAATTTTGATCATTTGCGGAGGTTAAAAAATGGCTGCTGATAATAACTACAGTCTAGGGCCGGTTCCACCATCGGCTAGGAAAGGAGTTGCTTCACTCACCATGGTAATGCTTGGACTCACTTTCTTCTCTGCAAGTATGTGGACAGGTGGTTCACTCGGGACAGGCCTTTCATTCAACGATTTCTTCCTCGCTGTTCTCATCGGTAACCTAATTCTCGGTATTTACACTTCTTTTCTTGGCTACATCGGCTCATCTACTGGCCTCTCAACTCACCTCCTAGCTCGTTTCTCTTTCGGTACCAAAGGCTCATGGCTTCCTTCGGCCCTACTTGGCGGCACACAAGTCGGTTGGTTTGGCGTAGGTGTAGCTATGTTTGCAATTCCGGTACAAAAAGCGACAGGCATCGATACCAACACACTAATCATTGTATCGGGCTTGTTAATGACGGGTACAGTGTACTTCGGCATCAAGGCGCTAATGGTACTTTCAGCGGTTGCCGTTCCTGCTATCGCGATTCTAGGGGGCTACTCTGTGCTGGCAGCGGTAGACAGCGTAGGTGGTCTAGAACAGCTGCAGCTTATCAAACCAGAAACGCCAATGGACTTCTCTGTTGCGCTAGCGATGGTTGTGGGTTCATTTGTTAGTGCAGGTACATTAACGGCTGACTTCGTGCGCTTTGGTAAAAAACCAGCAAGTGCGGTACTCATTACTATGGTCGCATTTTTCATCGGCAACTCCCTGATGTTCATCTTCGGTGCAGCCGGTGCTGCCGCTACAGGCCAAGCTGATATTTCTGATGTCATGATCGCACAAGGTCTTCTACTTCCGGCGATTATCGTACTAGGTTTAAACATTTGGACGACTAACGAAAACGCGCTTTACGCATCAGGTTTAGGCTTCTCAAGCATCACCGGTCGCTCGAGTACTACAATGTCTATCATCAACGGCATTATCGGTACCATTTTCGCGCTTTGGTTATACAACAACTTCGTTGGCTGGCTAACGTTCCTTTCGCTAGCGATTCCACCAATTGGTGGCGTAATCATCGCAGACTTCTTCGCGAACCGTCAGCGTTACAAAGATTTTGCAAATGCGGAGTTCCAAACCGTTAACTGGGCTGGCATTATCGCGGTAGCAACAGGCGTAGCAGCAGGTCACTTCCTTCCTGGCGTTGTTCCATTGAACGCAGTATTAGGCGGTGCTATCGGTTACCTAGTGCTAAACCCTCTACTGAATAAAAAAGCTCTGAAATCTCAGGCCGCTTAAGGACAAACTATGACAACCTTATTAATCAAGAACGCAAAACTTCAAGGCCAAGAAGGCTTGAAACAGATTCTGATTGAAAATGGTCAATTTTCTCGCATTCTCGATAATGACGCGCAAATCAACCATCAGGGCGAAACTCTTGATGCACAAGGCGGCATTGCGGTTTCTCCTTTCTGTGAACCGCACATTCACCTAGACACAACTCAAACAGCTGGTGAGCCTAACTGGAATATCTCTGGTACTTTGTTTGAAGGTATTGAGCGTTGGGCTGAGCGCAAAGAACTGCTGTCAATTGAAGATGTTAAGTCACGTGCGAAGCAAACTTTGAAATGGCAAATTGCCAACGGTGTACAACACGTTCGTACTCACGTAGACGTTTCTGATCCAACGTTAGTCGCGCTAAAAGCGATGGTTGAAGTACGTGAAGAGATGAAAGAATGGGTCGACATCCAGATCGTTGCATTCCCTCAAGAAGGCATTCTGTCTTATCCGAACGGCAAAGAACTTCTAGAAGAAGCGGTGAAGATCGGTGCTGATGTTATCGGTGCTATTCCGCACTTTGAATTCACTCGTGAATACGGTGTTGAATCAATACACTATGTATTTGAACTTGCACGTAAATACGACTGCTTGATCGACGTTCACTGTGATGAAATCGATGACGAGCAATCTCGTTTTGTTGAGACACTTGCAGCCTTAGCTCACAAGTTCGAAATGGGTGAAAAGGTAACCGCAAGCCATACAACAGCGATGGGCTCTTACAATGGTGCTTACGCATCTCGCCTATTCCGCCTGTTGAAAATGTCTGGCATCAACTTCGTAGCAAACCCGTTAGTGAACATTCACTTACAAGGTCGTTTCGATGATTACCCGAAACGTCGCGGCGTAACTCGCGTTAAAGAGATGCTAGCTGCCAACATCAACATTTGTTTTGGCCACGATGATGTCTTTGACCCATGGTACCCACTAGGCACGGCAAATATGCTTCAAGTACTGCATATGGGCCTGCATGTGACTCAAGTGATGGGCTACGACCAAATCAACAACTCGCTTGATTTGATTAGCAAAAACTCTGCTCGTACACTGAACATCCAAGACAACTACGGTATCGAAGAAGGTAAGCCTGGTAGCCTACTGATTCTTCCTGCTGAAAACGGTTTTGATGCAGTACGTCGTCAAGTGCCCGTGCAGTACTCAGTACGTCACGGTAAAGTGATCGCAGAGACACAACCAGCGAAGACCAAAATTAATCTAGATAAAACGGAAGATGTAAGCTTTAAACGCTAATATCATCTATAATTATCATCGAATAAAAGGAAGCTGAGATGCTTCCTTTTGTTGTGTTGTTTGAAGCGATAAAACTATCACTAATTCAGTGTGTTTTTTGTGGATTCGCACGGTATGACAAAAAAAACACTGATTTCGCAATCAATGTGTGTACATCTCGAAAGACTGTGTTAACATGCACTCGCTCTGTTAGCCGGAGTTATTTAAGTTAGATGAATAGTAAAAAATTAACATGTAAAATCGTTACCCGTTTTTGTAAGTAGTTTTTCCTTATTTCTTAGCAATATTAAATAATTCAATTATCAGCGCATTGCATTGAATGCAATCAACAATTTAGAAAATTTATGAATAAGGGACAAATTATGTCTAACACAAATACTGGCACTGTAAAATGGTTTAACGAAGAGAAAGGTTTCGGTTTCATTTCTCAAGACAACGGCGGCGCTGACGTATTCGTACACTTCCGTGCTATCGTTTCTGAAGGTTTCAAAACTCTGAAAGAAGGCCAAAAGGTTTCTTTCGAAGTTGAAAACGGTCAAAAAGGCCTACAAGCAGCAAACGTTGTTGCTCAATAATTAGCATTTAGCTAATAAAGAATTTTAAAGCGCTGATTTTTATCGGCGTTTTTTTGTATCTGTCGAAAAGTTTCTACCCCCTCCTACTACTCAGCACTACTCCACGCTTAAATCACCTGCAGTTATAGCAAGCTCATTTCAACTTACTCACTTAAAGCGTCGTTTCTTCAACTCCTTGCCTAGCTTCATTACTGCCATCTACATCGCTGTTGCAAAATGAACAACCCAAAATATGGTTAAAGAACAATTCATTAAATCGCCGTTATAAGTACGTAATCGATATACATAATAAAAATGAGTGATTTATCCAACCCTCATCCATTAATTATATAATTTTTAAAGCAAAGCTCCTCGAAATCCGCTAACCTTGTCCACAAGTGGCTTTAGTTGGTTTGATATCTGCAGTAAACATAATGAACAAAGACGAATTTCAGAAATCCACCGCTAATCTAAAGAAAGCGGTGCCTCTTATGATGAAGAATAGGGTGTCAACCACACCTGCAAATTACGCCCTTTGGTACACCTATGTCGATAATGCGATTCCGCAACTGACTAAAGAGATGGATGGAGTGCTGGAGCATTATGGCATCTGCCCTCCGGCTGTTGGTGAACAGCTTTACAACAATTACGTTGCCAGCAAATCAGAAACTAATATCAATGATCTTCGCGCTAACTTAGAGCTATTGGTAGCTGAAGTATCAAACTCTATGAATGATACGCTAACGGATACTTCAGCTTTCTCGAATATGATCGATAAAAGCTTTGAAGATCTGTCTCGCGTTGAAAATGAAAGCCTCTCTATCGACGAAGTGATGTCTCTAGTACGTCAGCTTGTTTCTGAGTCTCGAAACATCCGTCATTCAACTCAATTCTTGAATTCTCAGCTCAACTCAGCGACCTCTGAAATCTCTAAGCTCAAAAGCCAGCTTGTTGAAGTTCAGAAAGACGCACTGTTTGACAGCACCACCACCCTATACAACCGTCGTTCTTTCGACCGCGACTTAGAAACGCTCTGCGAAGCGAACCAGTCTCTGTGTTTGATTCTCCTCGACATCGACCATTTTAAGAACTTCAACGACACCTATGGTCACCTGTTTGGCGACATGGTTCTTAGAGGCATCGCTCGTAAGCTCAAGTTAAGCTGTCGTGAAGGCATTTCGGCTTATCGCTTTGGCGGTGAAGAATTTGCACTGATTGTTCCGAATAAATCAATACGCATCGCACGCCAACTGGCTGACACTAACCGTCGTTCGTTAGAAAAGCTGTCGATTAAAGACCGTCGCAGTGGTGAACAAGTCGGAAATATTACCGCTTCTTTCGGTGTGGCTGAACTCGAACCAGGCGAGTCACCACATTCATTGATTGAACGCGCTGATAAGTTGCTTTACGAAGCCAAAACACTTGGCCGTAATCGCGTTATGCCGCTTTAAAAACAATCACTTGCTAGGCGATTGAAGCCAAATACGCGTAGTGAATATTTATTAAAACTAGAAAGCCCCAAAGGCGTTACCTTTGGGGCTTTTTGTTTACTGTGCTCTTGGCTCTGATAACTAGGCTTTAAATTTGGAAGCAATAGTTAAGGCAGTAATCCTCACCACTTTTCGCTCTAAATTCTTTATCTTCACTGCACGCCTTTGGCTTACCCTTTTCATCGCCTTTAACTAGGCTGATCCAGTGGCGCATCGCAGCAATAGTTTCTTGTTGTAAAGTCGTATTCGTTACTTCAGTTGGTGCTTGACCGAATGTCGTGCACGATTCCAGTTGGATATCATCTATCTCTACCAGTTCAATGCAACCAGTGCCTTTGTGACAACCAAACATCACTTCTAAGTGGCTTCCGCTATCATCACGGAACAAGATTGAATCAGGATCGCTCTTCTCACCCATGTAGGCTACAAAGTGCTTAGGGTATTTTAAGCCGCTGTGCTGTCCGTCTTTGAAGTAAGCCATGATATGACGGTAATCGACTACATAGCTTGTTACATCTTGGTGAGAGCCATGCTCAAGAGGAAATAGACGGTCAAGCAATTGCTTTGCTTTAACTTGCTTCTCACTTTGCTGGTTTGCACTGATTGTCTCCACGGCAAAGACAGCTTCAGCGATAAATGGCTTTGATTGTTTTTGGGTTTCTGTTTTATCGAGTGTAAGCATATTCATAGTCTTTCCCTCTTGACTAGTCCGGTGAAAACCACCGATTCATAACGCAAAAATGTGTGCTAGAGCAATTATTCCAAACAAACGTTTAACTTATTTATCATTTTGTGAATTGCTTAGTTTGTAGATTAGCGCTTTTTTACATACAATTTCACAACAAAAATTTTACAATGTGAATTTTACAAATATGGCCTTGTCAAAAAGTTTAGTTCGTCAGTCACATTTCCTAGGTACGAAGATACGTAACCTTAGGAAACGTAACCATTTAACGATGGAAGATCTGTCTGCGCGTTGTATTAGAATCAACCCAGAGTATGCGCCTTCCGTTTCTTACCTCTCTATGATCGAACGTGGAAAGCGAGTACCAAGCATCGATATGCTTGAAGTCATTGCGCAGGTCTTCCAAAAGAGCCCAACATGGTTTCTTGACGACGAATCAGAACAGCAAGCCATTGCTCCCGACAAGGGTAATCGAGGCGGGATCAGCGGTATGGCTCTTGAGCCTAGCTTCCTTTTCTCTAACGATATCCTGCAAATCGCGATACCAGAGATGTTGTCGCAAACAGGTATCTCCGGGCGCCAATTCGCACATCTATTGATCAGGGCCCACCAAGAGAGCCACCAGAACCACTTCCCTGACCTTGAGCGGGCTGCAGAAGAGGTAGGTCTAAAACGACTCAACCTCAGCATAGAAGACCTAATAGACATCGCTAGAAGCCTCGGAATCAACATCCGCTGGGTAACACGCACACCGCAAGACGTAGTCGATGAACTTGGCATCAACGCCAAACAGTTGGTAACGTCCTTCTTTGAACCGCCTGGCACCATCTTCTTAAATGAAATCCTCAAGGAGTATCCAACGCGTTTGAAATACGACTTGTCGGTGTACATCGGCCATTGTATTTTGCATAGCAAAGAAGGGTTAAAGAGTGTGTTGTCTGTTGGTAATAACAACACCTGGGACGACAACCAAGTGTCAGGCTCCTCCCAACTCAACTCTCAAGATATTTTGCAAGCATGGCGAGATTTTGAATCGAGCTTCTTTGCTGGAGCGCTACTGTGCCCTAAAGTTCCATTCAGACAGTTACTTGACCGTACCGGTTATGAAATCGACGTTCACAAAAGAGCAGGGGTTTCCCCCTCTGTTGCGATGCGTCGAATGACGGTAGTATCGCCCTACCCTCACTGGCACTATTTTGATGCTTATGGACCGGGGAAACTCAAGGCTGTATACCGCGGGAACGGGATTCCACTGCCTTGGGGAAATATGAGAACGGTGGCCGACCCATGTCAACATTGGGCAGTGTTCCGTCGATTATCTGAGCCCCGTGCGGGTAGCTCGGCTCAAATCTCCATCTTGAATGTGGGAGATGAGCCAAGAATCTACTGTTGTGAATCCATCAATATGACGGATCCAGCGGGTAACAATCGCGTATTATGTGCAGGCATAGACCTCAACCCTGCGATTGATGCCCAAGGCGGTAATTCAAGAGAAATAGCAGAGCAGCTTAAGGCTTCATGCGTTAATAATGGCGGTTCTGTAGCTATCCCACGAAACATCAAGAAAGATCTCACGACAATAGCCAAGATTCTAAATATAAATTGGATTGAACGTGGGATTGAAACAGAGGCGAGGCTTATATGCTCCAGAGGCGGAGAGTGCCCGCGCCAACCAAGCTGTTATTCCAAATGCGGTGAGTGTTAATGGATAATTCGGTTTGCTTGGTTTTGGAAGAGAGTAAGAAGTAAAACATAAATAGAACCTCAAATTCAGACAAAAAAAACCAATCACAAAAGGGTGATTGGTCATATATTTTGTGTGAACAATAAAGGTTCACTAACAACGTCAGTTGGCTAGGTGACCCTCGGCTTAAAAAGGATCACCCCTTACAATGCAGCATACGTGCCAACTTTTAAATCACCTATTTACTACGCATCTGGACACGTATTCGCCGTAAATTCATGTTTTTTTTGCAAACTGGAATTGCAAATTGCAAATAACAACAAAAACGCTAGTGATTATGTTGTTATCAAAAAATCATTAAAAATTGGTTACCCTTGAGTCAAGGCACTATTTTTTAGTTTATTCAATAGGTTTTGCCTACACCAGCTCTCTTCTTTTCAGAGCATCACGCATAAAAAAACGCGAACATTGATAATCAATATTCGCGTTTCTTCGATTCAACACAAACTGAAGAGGTTTCCTAGAAACGTCGCTCTGCTTAACGCCCTACCCTCAGTTCATATAGTGCTAGTTTTACTTTTGAGGTGCTGGCTTCGAGCGGGAACGAGACGGTTTAATCGCTGAAGGCTTATTTGTTGATGGCTTGTTTGATGACTTACCCGATCCGTAACTACCACCGTATCCAGATTTCTTCGCTTTGCCAGAGCCTGTCGGTTTACCTTGATTGTTTTTTGAACCCCGACGACTTTGTGAACCCGAGTTGCTTTGTGAACCTGAGTGGGTTGGTGAATTAGAGTAGTTCGAAGCTGGCTTCTTACCGGTATTCCCACGCTTGAAGTTACTGCCATTGTTTCTTACTGACTTCTCTTCACCAACAGCGTTTGAACCGTTTTCAGCTGGCTTCCTAGCATGTGTAGGTTTACGTTTTGGGGCAGAACCTGTACCTGGTACATGGCGCTTGTTCTTACCTGCAGGCTTATGACCGCGAGCATTATCACCCGAGCGTTGGCCATCCACATGTTCACGTGGTTGTTTCGCTTTCTTCGGCTTTTTAGGCTTGATTGGACGTGTATCCAAACGAGACTCAGGTAGCTTATTAACTGGGGAGAAACCTTCCAGTTCACGACGCACTAGCACTTGCTGGATCAGGCGCTCAATTCCGAAAAGCTCACCAACTTCATCAGCACAAACCAATGAAATTGCTTTGCCAACTTCACCAGCACGGCCTGTACGACCGATGCGGTGTACATAGTCTTCTGATACGTGTGGAAGGTCGAAGTTAACCACTTGAGGTAATTGTGGGATATCAATACCACGAGCCGCGATATCAGTTGCAACCAATACTCGCACCTTGCCCGTTTTGAAGTTCTCTAACGCTTTGGTACGAGCGCCCTGGCTCTTGTTACCATGAATAGGAGCAGCCGTAATGCCTTGTTCATCCAGGAAACGAGCCAACTTATTAGCACCGTGCTTAGTTTTGCTAAATACCAACACCTGACGCCAATCATTGTCTTTGATCAGCTTCGCAAGCATTGGGCTCTTTTTCTTCTTATCTACTGGGTAGATACTCTGTTCAACAGTTTTCGCCGTTGAGTTTGCAGGGCTTACTGAGATTTCAACCGGGTTATTAACCAGGCCTTTCGCCAGGCTACGGATATCATCAGAGAAGGTTGCAGAGAACAGTAGGTTCTGACGTTTCTTAGGTAAGAAAGCCAAGATCTTACGAATATCGCGGATGAAACCCATGTCTAGCATACGGTCTGCTTCATCTAGGACTAGGATCTCAAGTTGATCGAAGCGCACAGCATTTTGGTTGTATAGATCAAGCAAGCGACCCGGTGTTGCCACAAGCACATCACTGCCTTTACGCAGTTTTTGCATCTGAGGGTTAATTTTTACGCCACCGAATACCACACTCGAAGTCAAAGGTAGATTAATACCGTACTTAACAACACTGCCATTCACCTGAGCCGCAAGTTCACGAGTCGGTGTTAATACTAATGCGCGCACTTGGTTCTGACGAACACGAGGACCATTTGACAGCAATTCAAGAATAGGTAGCGTGAAGCCAGCAGTTTTACCTGTCCCTGTTTGAGCAGCGGCCATTACGTCTTTGCCCGTCAGGACAGCTGGCACGGCTTTCTCTTGGATTGGTGATGGCTTATCGTAACCTTGTGCTTCAATAGCTTTAAGGATTGGTTCTGAAAGGCCAAGGGAGGTAAAACTCATAGATTATTTTCTCAGTTGAATAACATTTAGTTCGAGCGACAAATGGTAAAGGGTGCCGCTACAGCTTTTGCCGATCAAATCATTGACACGGAGCAAAGCGCGGTATTCTGAGGCTTTTCCCCACATTCAGCAACTAAATTCTAATCGCAACTGAAATTATCTCTAGGTTATCTGACGCTTCTGGTCGTACATTTTTTCATCAGCCGCTTTCAATAAGGCATCGACGTCACTGTAGCTGTCGTTATAAATCACCCAACCGACACTAATTCTGAGATAAATTGAGTGCGCCTCGTAAGTAACCGGCGTTTCGCAGATAGCAACTTGTAGCTTTATGGTAATCGAAGCCACATGTTGCTCATCAATAATACGCGGTAGTAGAACCAAGAACTCATCCCCACCAATTCGTGCGACAATATCGGAAGTACGTAGCTTACCCTTAATTCGCTTCGCACACTCAACTAACACCTTATCACCCGCTGCATGCCCATAGGTATCGTTGATTGCCTTAAAGCCATCGAGATCGATGTTCACTACTGCAAAGGTTTTCGCTGGCTGTTTCTGTACAGTTCTGAATGCTTGCTTAAGGCTATACATAAAGTAACGGCGGTTTGGCAGCATCGTTAGCTCGTCATGCATGGAGCGGCTATCAGCAATCCGATATAGGCGATAAATCGCAATAAAGGCAATCGCAAGCATCAACATTATGGTGTAACCCACGAGCCTAACTGTTTGGACTCGATACCAAGGCACATCAATAAGCACATGATCATTACCCGATAACGCTAAGTACCATCCCCCGTATGGAAAGTTAACTTGTTCGGTAGTAAAGGCATTAGAAAACACCTCTTGCGTCCCATAAAACACCTCACCATCTTTCCCGGCACTGTTTGTACCGCGAATGGCTAAGTTATATTTGTTTTCAATTTTACCAACACCTACATCTTCTAACAGTGCATCTAGGTCGATAACCGCGCTCGATACGCCCCAATAGTTTTGGTTAAAAGGAGGATCTCTAAAGATCGGAGTTCTTGTTATTAAGGCTTGCCCACCTTGGAACAGATCAAAAGGCCCCGCAATAAAGGTGTTACCTATGTTGCGAGCGATCTCTACCGACTCCCATTGTATTGGATGATCTCGATAGTCGATACCAAGGATTTGTTCGTTGCCTTCCAGTGGATAAACAAAATTAAGCACATCGTTTTCAGCGAGGCCGATTAAGCGAATGTGGAAGCCATCTCGAATGATGTTCTGAGCAATCTGGTCCCAACCTTTTTGATCTCCATTAGGATTGAGCGTCACAAGTGTTGAGAAGTTATTGAGAATATACATGTCTGAGACGATCGTCGCTTCTATGCGAGATCGAATAATGGAGAGCTGCTTTTTAGCGACCGAGTAGGATTCATTTTTAAAAAAGGTCAATTGCTTAGCGTGAAAGTGCTCAATTGCACTCACGACAACAAAGAAGAATAACAACGATAATACTTTGGCAGGCCACTGCTTACTAAAACGACTTGGCATTCAAGAACCTCTAACACTTTTGTTCTGTTTAATGCCTTTTATCGGCTCATTTCTGGCTTATTGTGTCAGTATGCCGACAAGCGATTAAAAATCCGCACTTAAAGTCTGGTCTACACTCATTATTGAGTCATTCATCACTCCAAGCCAGCTAACTACACTGATTATTCAATAAAAAAACCTAAATGAACCTTATGAAAGCTTACATTGTATTGACCCAAACCTTACATTAAAGGATTCACCGGTGTTATTTTATACTTACGATTAATCAGCTTGGTACTTTACTCATATGAAGTTAAAAACTCTCACTCTGTGCACCTTGTTATCAACTTCTGTTGCCATTGCGTTCCACGCACAAGCTTCTCCTGAAACAAACGCGGCTGTTGACGGACAAGATAACCATAGCGCAACAAACGTACCAACTGTTCAATCGCATGCTGAATCTCTCTACTCTCAAGAACAATCTTTCAAACAATCAGCCGACTTGATTCGTCAGACCTATGAAAGCCAGCTTTACACGCTGCCGGCTTTTAAAGAGGGGCATTACGGACTGCGCATGTATCGTCAAACATTAGATGATAAATACGCTGCAGCGATATGGAGCGATATGGCTCGCGTGGCAAGTAAGCTCAGCAGCCTGTCTAATGACGTCCATTCCATGGAGCAGATCGTTCTATATTCAGAAAAACGAGTGTCTTCTTATGTCGGCGATGACGATGAGCGTAGTGTACGACGTTACAACATTACCAAACATATGCCCGAGTACCTCTACCTTGGCGTAGACCTTCTGGGCTCCATGGCTCGTGCCAATGAATACGGTTTAGGGCATAAGAACGATGCCAAACTACGCGAAATCATTCGTCGCTATGACTTTTCTCGTTATGTCACCAATGAAGACATGGTGAAAGCGTGGGCTGCTCAGCTCGCTAATCAGGTTTATTGGCTACGCCAACTGGGTGAGCAAGATGTCGTTGATGAGTTCGTCGACACCTTCAAAAAAGCGTACCCTAACGACAAGGATAAAAAGCTCTCTAGCCAGCAGTTTGGCAATAAGATTTACGGCATGACACACGTCATCTTCGGTGACTCTGAGTACTACCAACATCTGGTCAGCGAACAAGAACACCAATGGATCTACGATTACTTTAGAGAGAACATCGATACTATCCTGCTGCGAGCCAAAGAAGATGTGATTGCCGAGGTTGGCTTAACCTTCCTATTGGCAGGCCTTGAAGATGATCCAGTGGTAGAGAAGACTCGACTTGCTATCCAATCCTCGATTGATAAGAAGCGCGGTATGATCCCTTCAATCACCGGTGATTTTGACCTTGAATACGGGGAGCACCGCAACGTATTGGCAATCATGTTGCTTGACTGGCAACAGGTGAATGAAGCACCAACCTTCAAAGGGAACCCCAAGGTATTTAAAACCATCCCTTACGGGCTCGTTGAAAATAAATAGAGCACTTAAGCCAGACAACAAAAGCCAAAAAGCCGCATTCCTTTAAGGCGTGAGGCTTTTTAATGCCTGAAACATATCAATAGCGCGGACAAAGCATAACGCTAAAACGCTAAAACGCTAAAACGCTAAAACAGCCTTGTTCATCACTATAGTGAAGTCACCTTCGGTGTAACCCTCAATCAAAGAGACATCGTCACACAGCGTTTTACAGAAGCGATAAACACCTTGAGGATGATAGCTCATCAAGGTATTACGCGAGGGGTACTGACTAGAGCTAAGAAGGTTAAATATAACGGTTTGATTCGCTAGGTCAAACATCCGAGTAATCATATTAGTCAGGTAATCAGAATCTCGACATAGGTAATTCAATGAACCACTAGCAATAACCACATCATGGGTTTCAAGAGGCATCTTGCTCATATCACCCGCAATAAATTGGCAGCGAGCTGCTGTGTAATTTGCTTAGCCGTTTTAAGGAAGCCAGAGTGCTGGTCGACCCCTGTGTATGATTGGAGACGATAAATGCTGTCGAGTAGTCCAAACAGATCTCCGTAACCACACCCTAAGTCCAAAACACTTTTTTTCTCAAAATCTGTAGCGTGTGCGATCACTTCGAAGCGACACAACTGGCTCTCTTCATTGGTCCAACCTAGAGACTTTGCTTTGTCCCCTTTCCAACGATGAGTTTGCTTTCGGTGATACCAATACACCTTAAAACGATCGCGCCAATGCATTACATGCAACTCAACCACATAGTCAGACTCGCTAGGTTTCAGAGTCGTTAGTAAATAAGCCACCGATCTTGTAGCCAATTGCATAACAAACCGCGGCAACGGTCACGAAAACCAGTGCTGAGAAGTAGTACGCTGCCGATGCTGCTACACCCGCGCCCCAGACAACACTAAATACCAAACCTAGATAAGCTTCTTTTGGCCACTGAGATATAGGAAACTGTTCACCACCAGCAATAAGATAAACCATCGCAAATAAGCCAATGAAGGTGGTGATAAGACCAATGAGAACGCGCATGTTCATGGGAAGACCTTTGATTTATTGAATTTGGTGCCACTATTGTTCATCGGTACCCAATATCACTACTCGAAACCGCATATGACTAGTCGCAACCCAATAATATTCAAGTATATAGGATAAAAGAGGCTTGTTCTATTACTCTTCAGCGTGAAGCTTTTCGCACTCTACAGCAAGAAAAACCTAGTCCTCATCTCATTCGACTTTGTAACAGACAAAAACAGCGGAGACCTTCTTTACGTAAACTCCGTAAGCAAGGCCTCCGCTTTAACTGAATCTAGCGGCTTTTGCTCAATCTAGATTAAAGCAGGATGAAGATACCCGCTAAACATGCACTCATTAAGTTTGCTAGCGTACCAGCAGCGACTGCTTTCAAACCTAAGTTCGCTACTTCTGCGCGACGCTCTGGCGCCATTACACCGATAGACCCCAGTTGAATCGCAATAGAGCCAATATTAGCAAAGCCACACAGTGCAAATGTCACAATCACTTGGCTGTGTTCAGACAGTAGCGCTTTATTTTCAACGAAGTCGATGAAAGCAACAAACTCGTTCATTACGATCTTCTGACCAATGTAAGAACCCGCCATTAATACTTCATCACTCGGAATACCGATTAGCCATGCTAGTGGTGAGAATAGGTAACCGAAGATAGCTTGTAGCGTGATACCCGCAAAGCCGAACGTATCACCTAGGCTTTCTAAGCCAGTGTTTACCATGGCAATCACACTCACAAATGCAATCAACATCGTACCAACGGCTACCGCAACCTTCATACCGTTCATCGCACCGCTAGCCAATGCATCAATTACATTGCTTTGGTCAGCTTTATCTAGCTCAATGTGGTCGTAGTCGCTCGGTGTGCTGCGTTCAGGAACGATGATCTTCGCCATTAACAAGCTCCCCGGAGCCGCCATGAAGCTCGCAGCAATAAGGTATTTAAGTTCAACACCTAAGCCTGCATAACCACCAAGCACACTGCCAGCTACTGATGCCATACCACCTGCCATTACAGCAAACAGTTCAGAACGAGTCATAGACTTTAAAAAAGGACGAATAAGAAGAGGAGACTCACCCTGAGAAAGGAAGATATTACCGGTCGCAACCAGAGATTCAGCTTTACTGGTGCCAAGCAGTTTTTGCACCGCTCCGCCTAAGATTTGAATCACTTTTTGCATGATGCCTAAGTAATAAAGCGCAGAGATCAAAGCACTGAAGAAGATAATGATTGGAAGTACGCGAACCGCGAAAATGAAACCTTCAGTAGCAAGATCAGCGAAAAGGAAAGCAATACCCGCATCAGCAAAACCAAGCAGGCTAGAAACACCATTACTTAGACTTGTTAACGCTAACTGTCCCCATGGGAAATACAAAACTAAAGCTGCGAAGCCGATTTGAAGTAGTAGTGCACGGATCACCGTTTTCCAGTTAATCGAAGAACGACTTTCAGATAGCAGGTACGCGCAAGCAATCAGTGCAATAACACCGACAAAACCAAATAGAATATTCATAATGTGTCCTAGTAATCCTCATAGAGTGAACATGAGCCAAGCGAATGACATCAAAGGAACAGGACAAAGAACCGCAAGCAAAACGCTACGCGACGAAGGGGCTAACAAAGTTAGCGACTGTAACAACGAGTTGTTCATGTAAAAATCACCTTATACAAGCAGTGGAACGTAGCTGGTCCGGTCCGTGGGGTCATTCACATATCCATGTGACGGCTTGTATTGGCTAAGCACCGGCTTAAAACCGGAAGAGAAGTATAAACAGTTGATTGAGACTTTCATCACATTTTTTAACGCAAACGATCGCGCGGTCACAAAACATACAAAACGAGCTTTTTACCGAGACGATTAACTTTATCAACAAGAAATAGGATAAATAAAATTCGAACCAAAACAAAAAGCCACAAAGTGTGGCTTTTTCAAAATATGATAGAAACAGAAGTGACTAGTTTAGCAATGCACTTTTCAATTCAGTGACTTGGAAGCGCTGTTTATAGATAAGTTGCATTTCATTGATGCCATTATCGCTGCAGACACAGAGCAAGAGATCATCGAGATCTTAAAGCGATACTAACTTCGCTATATTGCTCCTGAGCGAATAAGCCCCCAAATAAAAATTGATAGCCTCGGCTATCGCTTTTCGTCTCTGTTTAATCAATGCCCGCTGTTCATCAAACTCAATTGATTGTACTTACCGGTTACTGAACGCTTGGTTTGATCATCTTAAAATCATAAAGACCGTCGTTGGCGGCTCTTTCTTTGAACAACAACTCCCCGTGGTAAAACATAAAAGCGAGAAGATCGCGCTCATATTCATAAATATAAGCCACAGAACCATCATTATTGATAATGCGACCGGGCTGCCCCAGTTTCTTCGTCACATCTTCAATATTCGCTTGTCGATCGACAAGTTGTTCTAAAACCGCTTCATCATAACCATCTTAATCCATACAACCTGACAAAGCGGCAACCAAAGCTAGCACTATGATTTTCGTTCTCAACATCTTATTCCTTTAATGGTTTTTACAACCATATCAGTAGCCGAGCTCAATCACTGTAAGTCATTGTAAGCGATAGGAATAAAATAAGAAGGGATTGGTACTCACGTTTCGTAAATCGGGTAAGCCCACTTATCCATCGATAGCTCAGAATAATACTGAGCGTGCTTCTTCAAACACTCGAACACTCAAACACTTCACGGTCGAGCTTATGGTTCTCAACATGCTCAGTCAAAATCTCCATTGACTCTTCCAATGTCATCCCTTTTCGATACGGACAAGATTGTGTCAATGCTTGGAACACGTCGACAACTACTACAATTCGACTGAGCTGATCCAGTTCTTCTGCTTTTTTACTCATTGGATAGCCAGAACCGTCTAGCCTTTCATGATGATTTGACGCCCACTCACAAATCTGAGGTGAACTGAACAACTCTTGCAGTGCGAACCTTGTATCCGTTGCATGGCGCTTAATACAGCAATACTCCTCATCAGTGAGTAGGTCTGGTTTGTGGAGGATATCACTTGGCGTTTGCAGCTTACCGATATCATGTACTAACCCTGCTAAATAGAGCTTACGCTGCGTTGTATATGAGTAACCCAGTTGCTTAGCTAAATACTCTGAAAGCTGTCCCACCTTCAACGAATGCTTAAAGGTAAACGAGCTCTTGGTATCCACCACATTAGCAATAAACTCTGCAAAATCGATTTAACCGACTCGTTGCCATGGTTTTTGCTTTCAAAACCTACGTTATCAAGCGCCTTAGCTATACCAAATAGAGCCTTTCTAAGGTCTACGGTTACGTCTTTGGCAATGTTGATTCATTACTTAAGCCTAGAGTTTTTATTGTTCTTATATAGTTAGGTTGCCAATATTGATTCATAGTTAATGTTTATATGCACAACTAATGTAAGGTTTAATGAATTTCGTGATAGTTCTAACGTATCACGGAAAAATCGTGATACAAATGATTGCATATTAAAAAAGGCGACATTATGTTTTGCCGGCTAAAATCCACTCAACTAAACAGTCAAAAAAGGAAATGCATGTTTAAAACAGTTATCGATGACGAATTGTCCATTGCTTTGGTTGAAGAACGTTTCGCCTCTCACTACGCGGAAATCTCACAAAGTCAAAATGAGTATTTAAGTCAGTGGCTTGCATGGCCGCCACATTGTAAAACCGAACAAGATTTTAGGCTCTTCGTGCAGCGATCACTACACGATTACGCAGAAGGTAAAAGTATGACCTGTGCCATTGTGTACCAAGACAATATCGTTGGTAACTGTAGTTTCAATACCATTGATCATGACATGCAAAAAGTGACGATAGGTTATTGGCTGTCTGAACCACACCAAGGAAGGGGAATTGTCACGCGTGTGGTTAAAAAGCTGATTGATATTGCTTTCAATGAGTTAGATATGGAGAAAGTTGAAATATCTGCCGCCGTCGAGAACCAAAGCAGCCGCAAGGTTTGTGAGCGCTTACAATTCAATTTAGAAGGTATCATTACTCGTAGCGAGAACTTGAACGGTCGTATCGTTGACCACGCAATCTATGCTCTTCACCGTTCAAAACAGTAACCGTTTCCGGTCAAAGAGCCACGGTTTAAACTATTGGGTGTCAGTTCAAACCATGGCTTTTATTTGGC
>NZ_JBQKUM010000060.1:0-29154 GCF_054968605.1 Pseudoalteromonas sp. G5_S1_14_S5
CTTTCGGATTATTAAAAGGCGTGTTGCTTCAGTTATCCGAATATCGGGTGGCTTTATTGGATGAAGACATTAGTCAAGCTGATGCGATATTCGTCCACCTCACTAACTATGTGTTTTGGAGCCAGCGAGAAGCATGGTTGAGCTACAGCTTGTACCGTTCGCCTGAGCAAGAAAATCAATATCTACTGAGTTACATCAGTGCGTTAGATCGACAGAAGCAGTTATTAGAGACCTTTTTCCAATCAGATACGAGCTCTCCAAGTATTAGGCAACTTCTTAATACAGTTTCCCAAGATGGGTTTCAAGACAAGTTCGCAACACGAATCCTCGAAGGAGAACTTTCATCACCCGAAGCGTATGAACACTTAAAAAATCTAGAGTTCAAAAAGCGAGCCATTTCTCAAGCGATCAGTGCTTACACCAAGCAATTGCAGTTTGATTTAACAAACAACATTGCGTTGCAGAAAAGACAAACTTTAGTGATCTCGTTCTTGATCCTTGCTGTTTCGGGTGTGTTGTTGTGGTTGGGAGCCATGATCTCAATCCGCTTGAACAAAAACCTATCAATGATCTTGAAGGGCGTTTCAGAATGCGCTGGTAACGATGGCAAGCCGAACGCCATAAAAATCGAGGGCAATGACGAACTCGCAGAGTTTACTGAAACTTTAAATAGGGTGATGGAATGCACCTACCAACGTAATCAAGAGCTTATTGAAGCCAAAGAAGCTGCCGTGTCGGCTAATAAGGCGAAAAGTGCATTCCTCGCCAATATGTCTCATGAGATCCGAACTCCCCTAAATGGGATCATTGGTATGGCGGAGATTTTATCGCAGAGTAAGCTAAGTCCTAACCAACAAGAGGTGCTTGGAGATATTGAGTCGTCATCGCACTCATTACTGGTGCTGCTGAATGACATTCTCGACTTGTCTAAGATTGAGTCGGGTAACCTTATGCTCTCTCCACACAATGCTGACTTACGTGAAGCCGTCTATGACTCAGTGAGCGTGATTTTATCTAAGGCGATCAGTAAAGACATTGAGCTCGATGTAAACATTGATTCTCAAACACCACCGCAACTGTTCTTCGATGAGTATCGTGTTAGGCAGGTGCTGACGAATTTATTGTCGAATGCCATCAAGTTCACCTCCAACGGTACCATTACAACGGACATCGCCTATACACCAATGTCGATGGGGAGAGGCAAACTCGAGTGCAGTGTTTCGGATACAGGCATTGGTATTGAATTAGAGAAGCTAGGGTCCATCTTTGAGCCCTTCACTCAAGAGGATGGCAGTATCACGCGTCAGTTTGGTGGCACAGGGCTTGGGTTAGCAATCTGTAGGCAGCTTGTCGACTTAATGGGTGGATACATCACTGCCCGTTCAGTAAAAGGGGAAGGCTCTACCTTTACGTTTTGTCTGTATGTCGATGTAGTCGAGACGCAAGTTCAAAGCTTTGAAAATTTAAATCGTGCGACGATCATTTCTAACTCTTTTTACTATCTTGATCAACTAGTCAAAGAGTGTGAGCACCTCAATATAAAACCTAAGGTGGTGGGAGCGATATCGTCACTAGATAAAGAGATCAAAGAGAGCGACTTTGTACTGTATTGTCATACCTTACATCACTCATTGCAGAGTGATTTAGCGGCGTTGAAAGAACAGTACCCGTTAGACCGCGTGATTGTTTGTCAGCACCACTTATTCAAAACCAATCTGATTACAGAGTCCGTTCATTCAACTCATACACTGCCATTCTTGGGACGACGTTTCTTGAATAGTCTATTGTCACTTGATGCGAATGAAGAGCCAGTACCCGAAGCCAAATTAGAAAAAGAAGAAGTGCGTCCTCTGAATCGACGTATCTTTATTGTCGAAGATAACTTGATGAATCAGAAGATAGCGAGCTTCTTTCTTGAACAAGCAGGCTACGAGTATCTAATTGCTAGTAATGGACAAGAGGCGGTTGATGTTATTACTCAGGGTGCGCAATTTGATGCCGTGTTGATGGATTGCATGATGCCAGTCATGGATGGGATAACTGCGACCAGAGCAATCCGACAGTGGGAGATTGAGCAACAAACGACACCACTGCCAATTATTGCTTTAACTGCAAGTGTGTTAGAAGAAGACATCAAAGGTTGCTTTGATGCAGGCATGAATGCGTATTTACCCAAGCCTTATAAATCTCACCAACTCTACGACTTATTTAGCAGCCTTGATATTGCCTAACTGATAACTGACTTAAAGCTCAACAAGGCTGTTGAGCTTTTTTCCATCGTTGGAACAAAGTTTAGTGCTTTTTAACGGACTTCCATTCCTAAATTGTATTGAGCAAGGCAGCGCCCGACATAACTAATTTTGACGAAAGCCGCCACAATGATGTTGCTGATGTGCGCCACGATCTGAACCGGTAATGAGAAATGATCCGCCATTGGGTAAGCGATAATTATGCTGAGTAGCATAAGCAAAGTGGTAATCGCTAGGCTGAAGTTAGATACAGAAAGTAGTATTTGAAAGCGTTGAGTCATCGTCTTCATATTAAATTCCTAGTTACTATTAGTTCTTTTGATACTTAACTAGAAGCAATTAGTATTCCAATTTATAATGCCTTATTTATCAATTGCTTGTATTTAAACCGTGGTTATTTGGTGTCAAAAAGACATGGTTATTTAGTGAGTCTTTTTGACTTTGTAGTGTTTTTTACCATTGTCTGAAGCCACAGGTATCGATGTGGAAACGAACACCTGAATACAAACCCAGGCCAACGTTATTTTTCTGGCCAAACTCAGCATGAATTTTCTTGAGCTTTACATGCAGTTGTTCGCGAGTAATGTCATTGGCTGGGACTAAATCCAATGCGCAAAATTCTAAGTGTTTGCTTCGCAGTGCACCGCCAGCTTGTTGGTTATAAAGTTGAGTTCTTTCACCAGATACAGGAATCACCACACCGATTTCAGGCTCAATGTATTGTTGAATATATTTCAGTGTATTGATCATATTCGGCACGTTCTTCTTATCAGGAAGAGTAAACAAGGTGGTGTTATTCATCGCCCAGTCTGTTCCTTGTAATAGCACCAGGTGCAAGGGCATGCTTTGGGTTATGCCAGCATCTTTGAGCTGCTGTCCAATTTCTCTTACTTTGTCTTCAGCGTGATTAAGTAGCATCCAGCCTCGAAATGCCGAGCGAGTTGGAACTTTGTAGCCATGAACGTCGACCACGAGATCGTCATAAGTGATTTCGGTATGCTCGGTGTAAAGCCTTTCGAACTCTTGTGGATAGGGTTGAGTTGATGACAGCGCTAAGGTGATCAAAATGGCTGAGTACATAAGGTGACTCCATTTCTTACGTTGGCCTATTAATGATATTTAAATCATTAAATACGTAAACGTAAGTATAGACACTGGAATTTAGGTACAAAAAAACCCACTACAAAGAGTGGGTTACTAAATAAGTCATTCAACTTTGTAAGATTACTTCTTACCTTGGATTTGCTTGTCTTCTTCTGTCAGCTCACGGATACGACGGCTGATATCGCGACGAGCTTTAGAAATCTCTGCGCTCTTGATGATGTGGTCATCAACACGATCTTCGTAGTCAGCTTTCATGTTTTTGATGATGCTTAGAATCTCATCGTGAGTCATCTCTGGTTTGATGTAATCAAGTAGGTTATCAAGTAGGTCGACACGCTTACGGTTGTCACGAACTTTCTTTTCGTTGTCTAGCAGTTCACGCTTAAGTTTGTTCTTACGTCGTGCTTGGTTAACAATTTCAAATACGCTGCTCATAGATTCCATTTCCTATTCGTCAAATACGTTATCTGGTTTTGATTAAAGCACATCAATTGATGATGTAACAGTCTTTAGATCAAAGCAAAAGTAAGGTTGTTCAATTATTCGACACTCTCGCCGATGTGTGATTGTTTTTATCTCGCCGTTCAAGTTAGTATCCCATTTAGATACTGCATTAATACGAAATGTGAAATGAATCAACAACAATTGGAAACCGAAGATTCAGGAGATAAAGCGACTGAACCTTCAGCAGAGCAAAACAAGCTTCGTGATGCGTATGTAAAAGAGCGTACCTATTTGGAAGTCGTGGAAATAGAGCTAAACCGTTCTAAGATCATAATGATTGATGAACAAGGTAGAAAGAAACGAGTACCAATTTTGTCTGAGCACTAGTCCTAGGTGACTGCATTGTTTAGCGCTGAGACGGAATCACCAAAATAATAAAAAGGAATAACGATGAACATAGTACTTTCCCCAATTGAAGCGAGAATCATTGGCTGCTTGATCGAGAAAGAAGTGACAACTCCCGATCATTATCCACTTACGTTGAACAGTCTGACCACAGCCTGTAATCAAAAAAGCAACCGTGAGCCTGTTCTCTCGTTGTCTGAATCAGAAGTATTAGATGCCGTTGATGGCTTGATTGCTCGCCGCATGGTGAGTGATGAAAGTAGTTTTAATAGTCGTGTTAATAAGTACCAGCATCGCTTCTGCAATACTGAGTTTGGTGACCTGCAATTTACAGAACAACAGCGCGCGATCATCTGTTGTATGTTACTGCGTGGTCCACAAACACCGGGCGAACTACGTACGAGGACAGGGCGCTTAGCGAATTTCACTGATGTAAAAGAGGTGGAAGCAACGCTCGAAAAGCTAGCGACCCGTGAAGCTGGCGCCTTGGTTGTTAAACTACCGCGTGAAGCAGGTAAGCGTGAGTCACGTTATCAGCATTTACTCAGCGGTGAAGTCGATGTTGAAGCGTTTGCGACGGCATCTGCAGGTGTGGCAGCACCGTCAGCATCGAGTGAGAAGCTGGAAGAGCTAGAGTCTGAAGTTGCAAGCCTAAGAGCTGAAGTAGCCGAGTTGAAAGCTCTGGTTGAATCTCTATTGTAGATGTCTGAATCTGAGAACAAGGCGGATTGGGTCGTGTACCTGATCCGCAATCGTCATAACGCTTTGTATTGTGGTGTCACCAACAATCTACAACGCCGTTTTGAGCAGCACCAAACTGGCAAAGGTGCCAAAGCCCTAAAAGGCAAGGGGCCGCTTAAGTTAGTTTGGAGTATGGAGACTCAGTCGAAAAGTGAGGCGCTGAAAACCGAATACGCGATCAAACAATTACCTAAGTTACGTAAAGAAAAGTTAGTATCACTTAAACTTATCATTGAGTGGCAAGACGACAACATTCAATATATCGAAGTCTCATAATTCATACCTAAAATGGTTATTACTGATAAAGTCGTAATAAAAACTCCGAGATTTTTTATTAACTCTATGATTTTAAATTGAAAAATGTAAAATTCGGAAGGCGTTTTTAGCCACGTGACACTAAAGCTTTTCCATAACCGCTTTCATTTGATATATCACTCATTTGGAATGTCGTTCTAATTACTTCTAGCCGCTATCATTTATCCTCGTTGTCCTACATAATATCTTTCAGCCACTCAAAGAGATGGCGTCATGCTAGGTTAAAAAATGAGCCAAAGTAGCTCATGTAAAACGAGAAAAATATGAAACGTTTATTGATGTTGTTTGGAATAGCCGTATTTTCTGCGTCCGCTCTCTCCCATGGAACTCATGTCCTTAACGGATATTGGGAGTACCAAGATTACCTTTCTAACTTTCCTGAACAAAAAGCCTTAACCGATAAAATGGTTCAGGCTGTGCAAAATCCCCCAGTTCCACTGAAACGATCCCGGGAGGAACCGATAACGATTTCTGTCGTGTATCCGGGACAACAAATCTCTGATTATTGGGTTCGCAACATCCAAGCGTTTGAAAAGCGACTTGATAAGCTGAGAATTAATTATCAAATCAACCAAGTATTTACGAGAGTGAATGCGGATCTCGCGCAACAAAGTATCTCGTTACAAGAAGCGATAGAAAATAAAACCGATTATTTGATCTTTACGCTAGATACGACACGCCACCGTAAATTTATTGAGCACGTATTGAGCTCTACAGAAACCAAACTTATTCTGCAGAACATTACTACGCCAGTCCGTGCATGGGCTGATAGACAACCCTTCATGTATGTTGGTTTTGACCATGCAACGGGCAGCTTAAAATTAGCGAATTACTTCAAAGAAGTCAGCAAACCGAACAGCAAATACTCGGTTCTGTATCGCTCAGAAGGTTATATTAGTGATGCCCGTGGTGATATTTTCATTCACGATGTAAACAGTGATACGAACTTTGATTTAAAATCCTCTTTCTATACAAGATCGGACAAAGAGAGCGGTTACCGAGCGGCTAAAATCAGCATAGAGAACGATAAAGACCTAGACTTTATTTATGCATGTGCAACCGATGTTGCTTTAGGTGCAGCGGATGCGATTCGAGAATCGGGTCGAGATATCTTAGTTAATGGTTGGGGCGGCGGCTCTGCTGAGCTTGAAGCGATTGAAAGAGGTGACCTTGATGTCACTGTCATGCGAATGAACGACGATACGGGTATCGCAATGGCAGAAGCCATTAAGTGGGACCTTGCTGGGGAAGCCGTTCCTACTGTTTACTCTGGTGATTTTGAAATCGTGACTAAAGAAGACTCCCCAGAACGCATTTCTGAACTGAAACAGCGAGCATTTAGATATTCAGGTCAATAATGAAGAAAAGCTACGCCAGTACACCTAGGAACACATTAGCTAAGCTTATTACGCGTATCATTATCTTAGTGATAGGCGTGATGGCACTTGGCGTGCTTATTCATAATTATGAAACCAGCAGTAACATTGTAAAACAAGAGACTAATCGAACGGTTCAACAGACGTCGAGTCTGATTCAAAACATGTTCGATTATCGCTTGTCTGTCTTACAAATTCACCAAGACAGTAGCTCACACAGTGACACTCTACGTGAGTATTTTGCTACTGGTGACGAAGAGCTGTTGAACTACTTCTTCTTTGGTGTAGATCAGCGAGAGCCCGATCATGCTCCTGATCTACGCTTTGTCTCAACACATGATGGAGTAGTGTGGGAAGATGGCAACGCTCAGTTTTATGGATTAGACAGAAATAACCTAGAGTATATTTCTGATGAGGTCTCTTTTAGCAACAACTGGCACTTTATCGAGGTAATGACCGAGATTGGCAAGCGTCACTTGTTGGCTCGCCGAACCCCCATTGTTGACAGTAAAACAGGCGAAGTTCTCGGCCAACTTTATATTGCCATCGTACTCGACAACAATTTCTCTCTCGCAGAGTCCATACAGCAGGGCAGTAACTGTGAGAATATCGTAATTGAGGCGCATGGAACGCCGGTGACCTCGACGTTCAGCGGCGATGAGACGTATACGATAAAGGATATTCTTGAATATAAAATTTATGAGCAGTTGCCTCGTCATTTCGTCACAGTGGCGACAATCAAGATCAACGCTGTAGAGACTCCACTGGTTATTCGTGCGGTACAAAAGAATACCAATTTTATCGCGTTAGAAGAAAACTATGAGCGCGCCATCATCGTTGTTGTGGTCGTGATTGTGTTTATGTACTTCTTCGCTCGTACTTGGATTCAAAGAAGAGTGGCTGCAGAGCTTGATAAGTTGATGCACTTTACCCGCTCAGCGAGTGATAGTGAAGAGTTTAACAAGTTCGATGGGTCGAATATTTTCGAGTTTCATCATATTGGCTGCACACTGGAAGACACCTTTGAACGCTTGTCCGAGCAAAATCAAAAATTCCAAGATCTCTTTAACTTTGCACATTCACCGATTTTGGTTTGGTCTGAAAAAGGCGATTTAATTCAGATGAACCCAGCGGCTCGTATGGCGTTGTTTGATGAAGATGATAATTACGGTGCCGTTGCCCATGAGTTTGAACTACGTATGCTACCGAATGTCCAAATGGTGGTTCAGGGTGCAAAGCTCACAGGAATTAACGTACCGATTGGTGAGAAGGTGTTCCGTTGGAACATGTCGGCTATCGGGGTTGAGCACGGCATCACGGGGGTTGTGGTTCAAGGGCAAGATATTACTAAGTTGGTGGAAGCTGAAAGGCAAGCGGATAGAGCGAGAGAAGAGGCAGAGCATCTTGCCAACGTTCGAGCTGATTTCTTGGCGAAGATGAGTCACGAGATCCGAACACCACTCAATGGTATCTTAGGCGTATCTCAGCTTCTTAAACGCTCTATGCACAATGAAGATAATAAAGAGCAGGTCGATGTACTTTGTAACAGTGCAGAACACTTGCTAGCGGTATTGAACGACATTTTGGATTTCTCAAAGATCGAGCAAGGGCAATTCAATATTCAAAAGAAAGACTTCCGCTTGGCGGAGTTGATTAATACTCTAGACAGCATCTACCGTCCACTTTGTGAGGAAAAATCGATCACATTCACGATAGTAAATCACCTCGCTGACGACTTGGAGATCAACACAGACCAAGTGCGCTTAAATCAAATTATGTTTAATTTGCTGAGTAATGCACTTAAGTTTACCCATCAAGGTGGCATCTCAGTCCGCTTCGAGCTTGAAAGTATTTTCAATACCAATAAAGCCAGTTTGATCGTACGAGTGCAAGATACCGGTATTGGTATTGACGGGAGTAAAATTGACGCTGTTTTTGAGCCTTTTGTCCAAGCCGAAGAGACGACAACACGTGAATATGGCGGGACCGGATTGGGCTTGACGATCGTTAAGAACTTAGTCGATATGCTCGAAGGAGATATCCAAGTTCGCAGTGTGATGGATCAAGGCTCGGAGTTCATCATAGAAATTCCAGTAGAGTTAAATTCTAAGCCGTTATTTGATGTTACACAACAAGCTGGGGGGGGGGCTGAGGCTTTATTTGACCGTGCTTTGAATGTACTGCTGGTGGAAGATAATCACACTAACGCTTTTATCGCGCAGGCTTTTTGTAAGAAGTATGGCATGGTGGTTACGTGGGCTAAGGATGGTTTAGAGGCAATTGAGATGGCAAAAGCGACCACTTATGACCTCATCCTTATGGATAATCAACTTCCAAACCTAGGCGGTGTTGAGACGACACAACAGCTGCGAGAGGAGATTGGCTTATCTGCACCAATTTATGCATGTACTGCCGATGCTCAGGAGTCTACAAGAGATAGTTTTATGGCTGCTGGCGCGAACTATGTGATTGTTAAGCCGATAAAAGAAGAGTCATTACACCAAGCTTTTGTTCATTTCAAAAACTCATATTGGGATGAAAACAGACTCTAGTTTTTCTTAATCTCTTTGAATGCAGGACAGCGCTAAGCTAAGTGGTGTCAGTACTGCACTCTGAGCATATGCGAACAACTATACAAAGCCAACAACGAAAGCTTGTTCTAACAGTAATGTTTTAAGCTCGTCACTCATATGTAGGTGTTCAGGGAACTGAATACCCAGCAGCAAGCCTTGCCCTTGTCTTCTTTTACTCACCACTTTATAAACTAACTCACTATCCAAATGTTCACTCAAGACCGAGTCAACTTTGATCTTCCAGCCAACATCAATATCGGATTGTTGCGTAATATAGACGCCACAACCTGAAACTTAGAAATCAACCAATATGGCGTCTAGCGTCTAGCGTCTAGCATCAAGGTATCAAAGGAAACTTCGCAGTTAAGGCGCACTTTGTACATTTCGTGCTCCCGGATTGGTTTCGTTGCAAAGTTAGTTGGCGGACGAAGAAATAGGAGATGTGCAGGGGAAGTGATATGAGCTAGTACATTCGTTTTGAACGCAACGATGTGAGTAAGTTCCGTGTCTGTAATCGCTCGAACGATAAGATCCACGTTGATGAGCTTTGTTAACGTCAGTGCCTCGGTCGCTTTTTGTGACAGCTCTAAGATGAGGTACTGCTCTTCTTAGTGCCAAATATATAGAGTACTGATCGAAATTGACTCATCGGGCCAAACTCTAAGAAACCTGCTGTTTTTGTACCGGGTTTAAGGTATCTAAACAGTTCTAAGTTCTTATCTTTATGCATGTTCTTCAATAAAAATGTTAACCATCTGTTGAATAATATAACGTCCAATAGAACTATATCATTGCTTTTATTAAGGATATGAAGATGTCTAAGTAAAAAAAGTGGAAATGGTTTATCGCTCAAGCAACGGCTTACTCTGAACAAAAAACGCGTTACACTGCTATCTATAATTTAGTTAAAGGAAAAAGAGCAAATGGAGCTAGAAACCTTGTTAAACACCCTGTCTGAATCACCTGAAAGTGTTCAATTTGAAGATACAATGCAGGTAATTGATGCTTATTATGATTTTTCTGAGTGCGGATTTCGTAATGGAAATCTGGTGAATGAGGCTGGGCAGAACAATGGCTCATGCAAAATTTTTGCCTTCGGCCAAGATCAAGGGCTTTCAGCAGAGCAAACACTAGCGTGCTTTGGTCATTACTACCGTAATGATGTACTAGCTTTTCCAGAGAACACTGATCACCAGAACATCCGAAACTTTATGGTTCATGGCTGGAGTGGGGTTGAATTCTTCCAGCCGGCGTTGGTCTTAAAGTCCAAGTAAATAGGTTTCAATGGCGAAGTAAATACGTATTTAAACATTAAGACCATGAAGCGAGATGAGCTTATCTCGCTTCTTTCTTAGATCTTTCAATACCGACAGGCTACTGAATTGGTAATTCAGACAAGCATTTACGACATATACATACTCCAACTTTGGGTATAGAGCTCGTGTCTCTTTTCTCTAGCTCAAAGCACCAGCAGGTCTTTTTACCTGCGCTAATATCGCACTGAGCAGGCTCGTTACATTGCGGGCATTGGTGGGTAGAGCTAACACCGCTAAGGTTATTCATCACAGACTCTTTTTCACTCTCAGATAAGCCTTTCCAACCTATAATTTCGTCCATGGTTCTGAAGCAGCCGCTACACATGCCACCATTATTTCTACAAGCCGCTCGGCAAGGTGTTTTCATCTATCGGACCCTTGATTTGTTTGCGCTGAAATGTAACACACTTGTTTCTGTTTTAAGAGGAAACTCGCTAAAAATTGACTCTGAAAATAGTAAATGACCTCGTAATTGAAAGGCTTTTCATGTAGCATCCCGCCCCTTTTGTTGAGTGGAGGATATTATGTTTATTGGATTTGATTATGGAACAGCAAACTGTTCTGTGGCTGCAATGGTCAATGGAGAACCAAGCTTGTTACCGTTAGAAGGTAGCAACCACTATATTCCCTCAACCGTATTTGCTCCTACTCGTGAGAGTGTATCTGAACATCTATTTCGCCACCTGAACATCAAACCGAGCGATGCTGTCGGTGAGCAAGTGCTACGACGTGCAATTGCCCTCAACCGCGAAGAGAGTATCGACCTTGTGCCAGAAGACATGGCATTTGGTCAGGCAGCGTTAGATCTCTACTTAGAAGATCCGCGTGATGTCTATTATGTTAAGTCTCCTAAGTCTTTCCTAGGCGCAAGTGGGCTACATGACGTTCAGGTTAGTTTCTTTGAAGATCTTGTATGCGCAATGATGGCGAACATCAAGCAGCAAGCTGAGCTCACTACTCAAGAACAAATCAAACAAGCGGTTATTGGTCGACCAATTAACTTCCATGGTCGCGGCGGTGAAGAGGCAAATAGACAAGCTGAAGCTATCTTGTCTCGCGCCGCGAAGCGTGCAGGCTTCCTAGATATTGCATTTCAATTTGAACCCGTAGCTGCTGGCCTAGACTATGAAAGCACTCTGACTGAAAACCAAACGGTATTGGTTGTTGATATCGGTGGTGGTACGACCGACTGTTCTTTATTAGAAATGGGCCCGAGTTGGTCTGGAAAAGCGGATCGTAGCCAAAGTTTATTAGCACACAGTGGTCAAAGGGTAGGGGGTAATGACTTAGATATTTACCTGGCCTTCAAACAACTGATGTCACCTTTTGGCATGAGCAGCAAAGCCATTTCCGGTATTGATATGCCATTGACCCAATTCTGGAATCCAATAGCCATCAATAATGTGGAAGCTCAAAAGAATTTTTACTCTCGAGAAAACCTTGCAGCACTGAAGTTACTTCGTAAAGAAGCTGCTGAACCACAGAAGCTAGACCGTTTACTTAAGGTTTATCACGATACCTTGGGTTACGGCATTGTACGCAGAGCCGAAGAAGCTAAGATCGCGTTGGCGGAATCTTCAGAGTATCGCGCAGCGATGAATGTTGCCTCCGAGTTGATCGAAGTCGATATCTCAGTTGAACAGATGGTCGATGCTATCGATACGCCAAAGTCTAAGATGATTGAGCTGGTTAAAGAGGCCATTCAACAAGGCGAAAAGAAACCAGATGTTATCTATATGACGGGGGGGTCTGCACGTTCACCTATCCTTCGAGAAGCGGTTCAACAAGCCGTACCGAATGTGCCTATTGTGAGTGGCAACTATTTTGGTTCCGTAACGGCGGGTTTAGCTCGTTGGGCTGAGGTATGTTTCAAATAATAGTGAAATAACACGTCATAAAGGGCAACTGATCTCTGATTAGTTGCCTTTTTTTGTATTCGAAAAGGCCAAATTAGCTAACGAAGTAGCAGCCCGGAATCTAAAGTCGAAATTAGTTCAGGAAACTAAATGTTTCGAACGGATTTTGGATGTTACAAAATGTTTCAGTTTTGGGGTGGTGTGATGTATTGGTCTGAGGAGTGGTTTTGGTGCTTTGATTTTTAATGCTATTTTAGTGATTTAAAAAGCAATAATAAGTTTCGTTTTTTGTAAACAAAACACAATAGTAATTTGTTGTTTTTAAGTTAAGTGTATGTTTTTTATTGAGTTTTTGTTTTTTTTATAGTATTGCTTTATTTATTTTATATATTTTAATGCAACTTTTTTGTCATTCATCGATTAGGGTTTGCCTACTTGTTAAATGCAGGTAACAGCTTCTCCGTAAGTACGAAGTTGTTAGTGAATAACTCACCCAGCTACAAATGGATATTACAATGAATAAGAAACTTTTAGCGCTAGCGATTTCTGGTGCAGTATTTGGTACACAGGCAGTTGCAGTAGAACTTTACAACGAAGACGGCACAACATTCTCAGTTGGCGGCCACGTTTCAGTAAACCTAAACGGTTCAGAGAACGGCGATACAGATGTAGGTGCTAACTCACCACGTATCAACTTTAACGCTACTCAAGAATTGGGCAACGGCTTTACTGCTGACGCTAAAGGCGAATGGGCACTTAACTACCTTGAAGGTGGTGAAGAGACGTTTACAACTCGTCTAGGTTACGTTGGTGTTACTCACGACGACTTTGGCCGTGCAGTAGTGGGCACTCAATGGGCTCCTTACTATGATGTAGCGGGCGTTGCGGATATGCCAATCGCATTCGCGAACGATTTCATCTACGACAACCACGGTGCTCTTGGTACTGGCCGTGCGGACAAAATGGTTTCTTACCGCAATGGTTTTGAACTAGGTGAAGCGGGTAAAGTTACTATTGGTCTAGGTTGGCAGGGTACTCAAACTGTTTCTGACATTTACTCAGTAACTGACTCGGATGCTACAGGTATTACTGATGAATCCTACACATACGGTTTGAACACTGAAGTTAAGGATCGTACTCAAGTAACTCTAGGTTACGAGATCATGGGTGCTAAGCTTGGTTACGGTTACAACACCGGCGATATCAAAACAATGGCTCAGACTGAGACTGCATCATCTCACGTATTCTCTGCAGCATACGGTTCGTACGGTCAAGGTCTTTACCTAGCAGGTGTTTACGCTTCTAATGAATACATGAACTCAATTTCTGATTCAGTAACTGCTGGTGACATCAAAACAACTGCTACAGTTCTTCTTGCTGAAAGTGACGCATACGAGCTATTAGCAGCCTACGCACTAGACAACAGCCTAAACTTCATCATCAACTACGAGATGGTTGAAGGTCGTGTAATTAAAGGCGATTCAAAAGAAACAGCTCGTGAAGAACTAGCTCTTCAAACTGAGTACAACTTCACTCATAAGTTCGTTGGTTACGCTGGTTACCAGTTCGACCTAAATGACCACAACGGTCGTAACACTGATGATAAGTGGACTATCGGTGGTCGTTACTACCTATAAGTCCCAGACTGATTTAGCATAGTGTTTACTCCTTAGGTTTACCTTTTAGGATACTGTCCTAGACACCATGCTAAGCCCTCTCAAACCTTTTGGTTGGAGAGGGCTTTTTTCGTTTTGAGTTGCAATTCCATAATGCAGTCAACTCCCGATAAAAACCGCCCAATGAGCGAATTGAGCTAAAGATCAGAATTTAGATATCAGTAGCCAGCTTGTCGAAGATTCTCTCTTTGGGATGAGGTAAACTCTGCATTCCAAAAATAGTTCAGGGATAAACTATGAGCAGCGTTGTAGATCAGGAAAAGTTAATGAATTCGAAACGAACAGCGACACCGACGAAAGTACTGTGTGTTGGGCGTAACTATGTCGATCATATTGAAGAACTTAACAACGCGATCCCAGACGCTATGGTGGTGTTCAATAAGCCCTGTACTAGCGTAACTTCTTCTCTCTCTTCTTTTCATCAGGAAGCCCTGCACTATGAAGCAGAAATTTGCTTCATCGTTGAAAACGGTCAATATTCAGCAGTAGGTTTAGGGTTAGATCTGACTAAGCGTGAGCTGCAAAGTAGCTTGAAAGCGAAAGGCTTGCCTTGGGAGCGCGCTAAAGCGTTTGATGGTTCTGCCGTTCTTAGCCGCTTTGTTCCAATAAAAAACTTGGATCTCGCAGACTTAAATCTAGAGCTGTTTATTAACTGTGTTCGAGTTCAGAAAGGACACGTTGATCAGATGCTATATGCTCCACAAACAATCCTCGAAGAGCTCTCTTCTTACACGACCTTGCTGGATGGTGATGTAGTGATGACGGGCACTCCTAAAGGCGTTGGAGAAGTTCACCGAGGTGATATTTTCCTAGGTCGCCTTAAGTGTGGTGAGACAACATTGATAGAGATCCAGTGGGTCGCGAGTTAATTATTGTTATCGGTTTAGTTAATAATTTGGCTTAATTTTATGATGTTGGTTTTTAATTCGATATTTTAGCTACGGTACAACTGATTGCATCTGGAAGGGTGTTGGTAATTAATATAAAATTCGCCTCCATTTTTATCAATGCTAAACCCTATGATCGATTTAACCATTTTGCCTGTTTACTTGACTGCCGTCGTCGCTCTTCTTCTTTTACCTGGTCCTGATATGTTGCTGATTGCTAGCTCAAGTATGAGTTATGGTCGCAAGGTTGGTGTATTTGCGAGCTTAGGTAACGCGACGTCAGGGATCATTCTTACCGTTTTAGCGGCGATGGGCGTATCTGCATTAATCGCAATGAGCCCTGTTGCTTTGAAGGCTCTCCACCTATTAGGTGGTACATACTTGCTAAAAATGGGGTGGGACTGTTTACGAACAGAGCAGGGCAATGCGCCTGAACTAACTGATAATTTCGCTGCAAAGGCTTACTACCAAAGAGCGCTGATCAGTAACCTGCTTAATCCTAAAGCCTTGGTATTCTTTGTGATGTTTTTACCTCAGTTCGTGTCGACAAATATTGAGGCGACATCGGGCGAGCAGATGTTGGTGCTCGGCTTATTACTGAATGTTCTAGGCTTAACGTTCAATTTCTTGCTTGTGGCATTGGTAGGTACCATCGGTAAGTCACTGGTAGAGAATGCTAAGTTTCGTACCTATCAACAGAAAGTGATGGGTGGCGTATTTGTTGTATTAGCGGTTTGGATGCTGTCTTCTTTCTTCACTTCATAAGCACCAACCAAACCCTATTAATTGCAATCAAATGTTTAAAGAAAAATGGACGCTTAGCGCGCCCATTTTTTGTTCTAGATGATTCATTGTGAATGTGCTGATCCGCTAAGAGTTCAGTTCTTTCTGGTGCTGTTCGATGAGTTTATCCATATATTCTTCGCCTCGCTGACGAGTATCGTGATAGGTTTCTGTCCCCTCAAATTTTGTCACGGCCTCGTAATAAACCTTAACCTTTGGTTCTGTGCCCGAAGGGCGGACGATAATGCGAGAACCATCTTTGAGATGATAGATAAGCACGTCACTCGCAGGGAGGTTTATCGCCTCTGTTGCACCACCTGTAATGAAGCGTAGTGAAGACTGAAGATCTTCAATCACAGTTATCGCGATGCCATTGATTGTTTTTGGTTGTGCTGCGCGAAGTTTAGCGCCAATTGAAGGTGAATCTGGGTCCAGCGCGATACTGCGTTGTGCATTGGTATGAACACCATGTTCAAAAGAAATCTGAGCCAGAAGATCCCACACTGTTCGGCCTTGAGATTTTAACTCTTCGACCAATTGTGCAAAAACGACAATGGCTGACAAACCATCTTTATCTCGGACTTGAGTACCAATCGTGTAGCCTAGCGCCTCCTCATAGGCGAATAGGAATTCGTTCTGTTCATCTTCCAACTGCATGCCAATGTTAGCCAACCATTTGAACCCGGTCAGAGTTTGGAAGTAGGTAGCACCGTGAGAGTTAGCGACTTTCTCAAGCAGGGTCGACGATACGATACTGTTACCGACTAATTGATTCTTAGTGTGCGGCTTTGACAGTAAGTAATGTGCGAATAGCACACCTACTTGGTCACCTGTTAACATTTTGTATGAATCGTCATTTGTTCTCACTGCAACCGCAAATCGGTCCGCATCAGGGTCATTAGCACAAGCAATATCTGCATCGACGCTTTTTGCTAGATTAACCACAAGATCCATTGCCCCTTTTTCTTCTGGGTTAGGGAAGTTCACTGTCGGGAAGTGGCCATCAGGCTCTCTTTGCTCTGCAACGCTAAAAACCTTGTGGAAACCCGAATCGTGGAGAAGATTTTCTGCCATCTGCGCGCCGACGCCATGCATTGCTGTGTAAGCGATGATGGTATTAGCTGATTCGATGTCGTTCTTTACAAATGGGCTTTGGTTGATCGCCGCGCGGTAGGTTTGATAGTAATCCTCGGTGAGCCACACTAACTTGCCTTGCGTTTCCGCATCACTGAGGCTCATCAAAGGGATAGGCTTAGTTGCTGCTGAGTCAATTTCAGCAGCAATACCAGCATCATGAGGCGGTATAATTTGCGCGCCATTTTCCCAGTATACCTTGAAGCCATTATATTCAGGTGGGTTGTGACTAGCAGTTACCACAACTGCAGCTGCTGCATTGAAATGCTCGATACCAAACGCAACGATAGGGGTCGCAGCTACATTTGATGTTAGATAAACCTTGATGCCTAAAGCCGTCAGTACTGAAGCGGTATCAATAGCGAATTGCTTTGAATCTAATCGGCCATCATAGCCTACAACGACACCTCTCATGGTCGCGTTTTCCACATGTTCAATTAGATAGTGACCGAGCCCAGTTGCGGTTTCTTGAATGACTAAGCGGTTCATTCTGTTTGGGCCACAACCTACTTTGCCTCGAAGACCCGCTGTTCCAAATTCTAATCGCTGCGTAAAGCGGTCTTCTAATTCGTCATGCATCCCCTGATCGATGAGGTGTTGTAGCTCTTCACGAGTTCTTGGATCTGGGTCTCTCGCTAACCAATTCATAGCATTTTGCATAATTACTGAACCTTTTAATGTCGGTATGACTTACTGTTGGGATTAATTTAAGTGATATTGATTATCATTTCCATGAAAGCAATCGTAAAAATTGATTTAAATAAAATCCAACGGCAAAGACATGTCGGCTAAGCCATTCAAAATAATTGACTATCTTGTAAGCAAACTTACCTTGAACAATTGGATATCACTAACTAGCCTTTTACATAAATATAACAAAATTGAACAACTTCGCCGTTTTTGAATCTTTCGTTGAAACCTCGGGACTTTGCGAGACGTATAAGTCGACAATTAAGACAGGAGTGTTCAGCCCTTGAAGGCTGTGCCGACGTGAGTAGTAGATTGAGATTCAGCCTTTTCATGCGAAGCCGGTACAGCAATGAGTGTTGTTGGGTTCGCTCCGACGTTTTGGTCGTATGTATCCAATTAGGAAGGACAAGGAGAGATCTTTTGAAAAGATTACTGGTTAGGCTAGGGTGGCTGTTGAATAGTTTTGTTGTGCTATTGGCATCAGTCTCGGCGAATGCGAACAGTGAATACAACATGACCCAAGGTGTGACAGAGATAAGTGGACAAGTCTACGATCTCCACATGCTGATCTTCTACATCTGTTGTGCAATCGCCTTTGTGGTTTTCGGGGTGATGTTTTATTCGATTCTAAGGCACCGAAAGTCGAAGGGCGCGGTAGCTGCTCATTTTCATGAGAGTACCAAAGTCGAAATCCTCTGGACCGTTATCCCTATCATTATTCTCATCGCTATGGCGATTCCCGCTACTAAAACTTTGATAGCGATGGAAGACACTTCCCAATCCGAACTTACCGTTAAGATCACTGGTTCACAATGGAAATGGCACTACAGTTATTTCGGTGAAGATGTTGAGTTCTTCAGTTTGCTAGCAACCAGCGACAAAGAAATTGAAGGTATTGAAGTAAAAGGGGAGCACTATTTGTTGGAGGTTGATAAACCACTTGTGCTGCCCATAGACCGTAAAGTACGGTTCTTAATGACCTCTGACGATGTGATTCACTCTTGGTGGGTTCCGGCTTTTGCTGTTAAGAAAGACACCATTCCGGGATTTATTAACGAAGCGTGGACCAAAATTGATGAACCAGGCGTTTACCGAGGACAGTGTGCAGAGCTCTGTGGTCGTGCTCACGGCTTCATGCCGATAGTAGTGCATGCCATGGCAGAAGATGAGTTTGATGCATGGTTAGCAGAACAGAAAGAGCTAACGATTGCTGCAAAACAAGCGGCGCAAGATGCATTAGACGCGTCACTTTCGCTGGAAGAGTTGAACACCTCTGGTAAAGAGGTATACAAAACTCGATGCGCGGTTTGTCACCAAGCTAACGGTGAAGGGATCCCTGGAGCGTTTCCTGCGATCAAAGGCAGCCCAGTTGCTCTTGGAGATGTGGATGTTCATATCGACACTATTGTTTATGGTCGAGGAGGCACGGCAATGCAAGCCTTCGACAATCAGTTAACAGAAAAAGAGATTGCAGCAGTCGTAACCTACCAACGAAATGCTTGGGGGAACGATACTGGCGATGTGGTTCAAGCTTCAGATGTTAATGCCTATAAGGTTAAACAATCGAGTGGAGCGGAAGGCTCTGCGGATGAAGCACAAAGTGATGCTAAGGAGCAGCTATGAGTTCACCAATTGAAAAGCCGGTGAAATCGGCGCCTGCAGAAGGTCAGGCTCTAAGTCATACTTTAGACGGTACCTTAGACAGCCATGATTTACCTATGGATAATCACGATTCCCATGCTGATCCCAAAGGGTGGGCGCGTTGGTTGTATTCAACCAATCATAAAGACATCGGTACGCTATATTTGTGGTTTAGTTTCGCCATGTTCCTAACTGGCGGTGCGATGGCTATGGTGATCCGTGCGGAGCTATTCCAACCGGGTTTGCAGCTTGTTGAGCCTGATTTCTTTAACCAAATGACCACAGTCCATGGCTTGATCATGGTATTCGGCGCGGTAATGCCTGCATTTACAGGGCTCGCTAACTGGATGATCCCTATGATGATCGGCGCGCCAGATATGGCGTTACCTCGAATGAACAACCTCAGTTTCTGGATTCTACCTTTCGCCTTCCTAATTTTGATTGGATCTTTGTTTACTGAAGGGGGCGGCCCGAGTTTTGGCTGGACATTCTACGCGCCGCTCTCAACGACGTATGGGCCAGATAGCACTGCGTTGTTTGTCTTCTCTGTTCACATTATGGGTATCAGTTCGATCATGGGCGCGATCAACGTCATCGTGACTATCGTGAACATGAGAGCTCCAGGTATGACTTGGTTTAAATTGCCAATGTTTGTTTGGACTTGGTTAATCACAGCTTTCTTGCTGATAGCCGTGATGCCCGTTCTCGCTGGGGCGGTGACCATGGTGTTGACCGATAAGTACTTTGGGACGAGCTTCTTCGATGCGGCTGGTGGTGGTGACCCCGTCATGTTCCAGCACATATTCTGGTTCTTTGGTCACCCTGAAGTGTACATCATGATCTTGCCATCCTTTGGTATTGTTTCAGCAATCATTCCTGCCTTTAGTGGTAAGCGTTTATTTGGTTACCATTCCATGGTGTACGCGACCTGTAGTATCGCAATCTTGTCTTTCCTAGTTTGGGCACACCACATGTTCACCACGGGGATGCCCGTATTTGCAGAGCTGTTCTTCATGTATTGCACCATGTTGATTGCAGTGCCCACTGGGGTAAAAGTCTTTAACTGGGTCGCAACCATGTGGCGAGGCGCATTGACTTTCGAAACCCCAATGCTGTTCACCATTGCCTTTATTGTTTTGTTTACGATAGGTGGCTTGTCTGGATTGATGTTGGCTATTGTTCCTGCAGATTTCCAATACCATGACACCTATTTTGTAGTGGCTCACTTCCACTATGTTCTGGTGACTGGTGCCGTGTTCTCGATAATGGCCGCCGCCTATTATTGGTTGCCTAAGTGGACAGGACATATGTACGACCACAAGCTCAGTCTTTGGCATTTCTGGACGTCAGTAATCTCAGTGAATGTTCTATTCTTCCCTATGCACTTCCTAGGTTTAGCGGGGATGCCACGTCGTATTCCAGACTACGCTATCCAGTTCGCTGACGTTAACCAAGTGGTGTCGATAGGGGGCTTCGCCTTTGGATTATCTCAATTGATTTTCTTGTGGTTGGTTATTAAGTGTGTAAGAGGTGGTGAGCCAGCATCAAGCAAGCCATGGGAACGTGCTGAAGGGCTAGAATGGACGGTACCAAGTCCTGCACCTCATCATACCTTTACTTATCCACCTAAAATCGATTAGAGGGGTGAGCTATGAGTGACAAGCAAAGCGATCTATATAAAAACCAACCAAAGCGGTCAACAAAGAAGCTGACGGGGTACTTAGTATTTAGTGTTGTGGCGATGTTTGGTTTCGGTTTCGCTTTGGTACCGCTTTACGATGTGATGTGCGAGGCTTTGGGTATTAATGGCAAAACCAATACGGTGTCAGCGGTTGAGCCGCGTGGGATGCAGCCTGACTATTCTCGCACCGTTCGTGTGGAGTTTATGTCGCACATCAAACCTGATATGCCCTGGCAGTTTGTTCCTGAAGAGCGTGTGTTAGAGGTTCACCCCGGAGAGGTGATCCAAACGAACTATATAGCCAAAAATTTATCAGGAAACTCTCTAGTGGGACAAGCTGTGCCTTCAGTATCCCCGGGGATGGGGGCGACTTACTTCAATAAGATGGAGTGTTTCTGCTTTAACCAGCAACCATTAGATGGACATAAAAGTGCTGAAATGGGATTGATATTTTATATAGAGCCGGATATTCCAGAATCGATTCATACACTGACGCTCTCTTATACGCTGTTTAACATTACGAGTGAAGTGGTCGGGGAATCAAGTAGTGCTGAGCACAATGTAATCGCGAGTAACTAGGAACCAGAATCAACATAAGGAGTTGAGCGATGAGTTCTAAAAAGGAAGTTTATTTCGTTCCACATCAAAGCCATTGGCCATTAGTCGGTGCCGTTGCGCTGTTTCTTGTTGCCGTTGGAGCTGGTTTAACCGTGCAAAACATGGGTACTGATGCCGCTGGTGGTGTGTTCGGTAAGGCTGTGCTGTTTGTTGGGTTTGCGGTGTTGTTGTACATGCTTGCTGGGTGGTTTAGCAATGTGATAACGGAATCCTTGAGCGGCCTCTATTCTGAGCAAATATCCCGCTCTTTCAGGCAAGGCATGAGTTGGTTCATCTTTTCTGAAATCATGTTCTTCGGTGCTTTCTTTGGCGCTCTGTTCTATGCTCGTATGATTTCTGTCCCATGGATTGGCGGGGCGGGCAACAATGCAATGACTCACGAAGTGTTGTGGCCAATGTTCCAATCAATGTGGCCGCTGACCACGACACCGGATGGTGTAACAACACAAGCTATGCCGTGGCAAGGTATTCCTCTTAAGAACACTATAATCCTATTACTCTCTTCTATCACGCTACATATGGCGCATTTAAGCCTCGAACAAAACAAGCGTATGGCGTTAATCGTTTGGTTAGAGATCACTATCGTTCTTGCTGGGTTCTTCTTATTTTTCCAAGTTGAAGAGTATATCCATGCTTACCAAGATATGGGCCTGACCCTTCAATCGGGAATCTATGGCAACACCTTCTTCTTACTGACGGGTTTCCATGGTTTACATGTCTGCTTAGGGACGATCTTTTTAATCGTACTGTTGGCTAGGGTTGCCAAAGATCATTTTACACCCAAAGACCATTTTGCATTCCAAGCTGGCAGCTGGTATTGGCACTTTGTTGATGTGGTTTGGTTAGGATTATTCGTGTTTGTTTACGTCCTTTAGCGAAGCGACAAGGCTAAAGGCTTTAATAAGGACGAGGGTTGGGCGTTATAACTCCAGATCCTAAAGCTAGCAATAGCAGTAACACAGCAATAGCTGACCACATAACTCGGCGCCCCAAGAAGTGACTCAGCTTTTTGCCATTGTATTTGCTCGAAGCGATTTGGATGAGCCCTTTCATTAAGTTGAATGCGATGAAAAACAGCATGGCAACCAACACAACTTTGAATAACAGGATAAAGGTAGGTGACGCCATAGTGATAACTCCAAACAGATTGAATTATGATGAGCGAAAGTTCCGCAGTAAAGGTTTATGGTTTGCGGTTGCTTTAACTTTGGTTTCAGTCGGCATTTTAATCAAGTTGGGTTTATGGCAGTTAGACAGAGGTAACGAGAAACTGCGTTATGAGCAGCAGCTATCGCAGAGAGCTCTGCAACCTCCTAAGCCGCTAGATACAGTGCTCGATGAATGGCGAAAGGCAAGCGATGGAACTCAGCAGCCGTTGCCCCCTTCGACCTTAAATGGCTTGAAAGCTGACGTCGAATTAGTGAAACCGAGTGGTTTAATTCTCTTGCTGGACAATCAAATCAATCAAGGAACGGTGGGATATGTGATTTACACGCTGGGCGAGCTTCAAACTCAAGATGGAAGAAAACAGCTTTTGATCGATCTTGGATTCGTTGCAGCAAGTAATGACAGAAGAGAGCTACCAGAAATAGGAAAAATAACGCTACCAATCGAGATGTCTGGTCGCTTGTATACACGTTCGGTTAATCCGTTAAGTCAGGAACTTGGTCTAGAAAGCACGACGCCGAAAAGGATTCAAAACATCAACATAGAAGCATTATCACAATACATAGGACAAGAGGTGTTGCCGTTCATTTTTCAACCTCAGAGCTTAGATTCATGGCCTTATGAAATGTTATGGCGTCCGACGGCAATGAAGTCTGAGAAGCACTTTGGTTACTCATTTCAATGGTTTGTGATGGCTGCAGTATTGCTCTCGCTGATGTTGTTGATTGGGTTTAGATACTTTAAGAAACATAGTCACATGAATAAGAAGTAAATGCTTGCAACCGTATAAACACCGTTAGCGATCGGCAGCGGCCAATACAGGGAGTCAAAATGGATAAGTTTCAAACACAAACTAGAAAGGAAAGTATCGATGCTAATCTTGCTGCGTTTAAACAGCGCCGATCACGTGGTCGACTTGTACTCATCGGATTGATTATGGTCTTCGCCTTACCTGCCATTATCGCTAAAACGGTATTAGATCAAAATTGGTACACATCTGGTGTGACAAACACTGGGGAGTTAGTTGAGCCAAGATTGACTCTACAAGATTTTGGACTGACGGCGCAGATGGGGGAAGAAGGTTGGTTGGTGGGTTACATTGCTCCAACGGACTGCGACAGCTTATGCGAACAACAACTCCACTACTTGAATCAAAGCTACTTAGCGCTGGGGAAGAATAAAGAACGAGTGACCGCTGTGGTGTTTGTCTCTGAAGGGGATGCATTACTAGGAGCATTTAACAAACCTGATTTGTCATTTCTGTATGGGGGAGAGCAATTGAGCACCAAGTTCGCGCCAGCTTCGATTGTTATCATTGATCCCCTTGGTCAACTCGTTATGGAATACAAAAGTGTCTCTGAACCGTCGCAGTTAGTCGGGCAGTCCCAAGGCATGATTCATGATTTAAGAAAGCTTCTTAAACTATCGCGTGTTGGGTAGCTGATAAGCAAATCGGTTTGACTGTGGTGACTGAACTCTGGCAGCGAAAGGGAATAAGTATAGGGAGATAAACGATGCAGAATAAAGCCCCTAATTTACTCATGCTCGTGATGCGAGTGACTATCTTACTGACGCTAACAGTGATTGTACTCGGTGCTTATACGCGATTATCGGACGCAGGACTTGGGTGTCCAGATTGGCCTGGATGTTATGGAAAGCTCACAGTACCGTCTGATGCAATAGCGGTAAACCAAGCCAACCTCCAATTCCCTGAACGTGCTCTTGAGGCTGATAAAGCTTGGATAGAGATGGTACATCGCTACTTTGCAGGTTCCTTAGGGCTTCTAATCTTTGTTGTGGTCATTTGGTGTATTAAGAAGAACATCATCTCTGCTGGGCTACCGTTACTTATTGCGGCAACGGTCATCTTTCAAGCTTTGTTAGGGATGTGGACCGTAACCCTCAAGCTGATGCCAGTTGTGGTGATGGCACATTTGATGGGAGGTTTCACTCTGCTGTCTTTGCTCTGCCTGCTCTATTGCCGCCTCTCTAGCTTCCAGACTCGCTTCGGTTACACGACGCACTCGGCGACTATCAAGTTTGCTGCACTTTTGGGCTTGGTAATTGTAATTGGACAGATCTTACTTGGCGGCTGGACGTCTTCAAATTATGCCGCGCTGGTATGTACTCAACTTCCGATCTGTGAAGGTAACTGGACAAGTTACCTAGATTTTAAGAAGGCGTTCGACTTTGCGCAGCATGGTTATGATAACTATGAGTTTGGTGTACTCGAGTATCCAGCAAGGCTCACCATACATGTCATGCATAGGTTTGGCGCTATTGTGGCAACGATAATGGTGCTAATGGTCGTATATCAGTTGTGGAAGTTTGGTCAAACAGCGCACCAAAAACTGGGTGTCATTGTGGCATTGTTATTAGCAGTGCAAGTCAGTCTAGGGATCAGTAACGTGTGGTTTCATCTACCGATTTCAATGGCAGTGCTGCATAACTTAGTTGCGGCGATACTGCTTGTCAGTTTGGTTGTAACAAACTTTGTAGTGTGGCACCGAAAACCAAGTGAGAGCTTGGTAAAGAACAGTGTATTACAAGGAGGTAATCATGGTCAGTAGAACTTCAACACAGCATCAAATGGTGGTTCAAGATACCGCTTTAAGTGATGAAGGCGCTGCTCAAAACAAAGCAGCTTGGAAGGTCTATTTAACACTGACCAAGCCTAAAGTGGTCGCTTTGATGTTGTTAACGGCATTAGTTGGTATGTGTTTAGCTGTGCCTAATGGATTGCCATTACAGCAAGCATTATTTGGCATGATAGGGATAGGGTTGATGGCGGGTTCAGCCGCTGCATTTAATCATCTGATCGACAAGAAAATTGATGGGCAAATGTCTCGTACTAATCGTCGTCCTTTACCATCGGGTGAGCTCAGCAGCGTACGAGTATTCGCCTTTGCAGCTGGTATCGGCTTACTTGGCTTTGTGACTTTAGCCTTGTTAGTTAATCCGCTTACGGCTTGGCTAACCTTTGCGAGCCTATTAGGTTATGCGGTTATCTATACAATGTATTTAAAAAGAGCGACGCCACAGAATATTGTCATTGCAGGGATCGCAGGGGCAATGCCACCTTTATTGGGCTGGACAGCTGTGACGAACGAGCTGCATTCTAATGCCTGGCTGCTGGTGATGATCATCTTCATCTGGACTCCTCCTCACTTTTGGGCGCTTGCGATCCATCGTCGTGACGAATATGCCAAGGTGGATATTCCGATGTTGCCTGTGACACATGGGATAGCTTACACCAAAACTTCAATTCTGCTGTATACACTACTGCTAAGTATCGTGTGTTTGCTGCCAGTATTAGTTGGAATGAGCAGTTGGATATACCTGAGCGCGTCTTTGGTGCTGAACGGTGGGTTTGTTTATCATGCCTGGGTATTAAAGTATCGTGATGAGCCTAACATGGCGATGAAGACATTCAAGTTCTCTATTTATCATCTCATGATTTTGTTTGTTGCTTTGCTGGCAGACCATTACCTACTATAAGATCATATTTGTAGATGAATATAGAACGAGAAAACGGATGCGCTTGGCATCCGTTTTTGTTTGGCTGATTGCTTAGCTTCACTCACATGAAAGTAAGTATAGAGCGATCAATTAGTCGACTTTGTTCCAAGCATCTTGCCAGTGTGAACCGACACCAGGTTCGTACTGAGTTGCCGTTGGTGCCCACTGTATACAGTAACCAGAGTATGGGAATTCTTTACACTGATAAACGCTACCATCGCTGCTTAGTACTTTTGTACCTGCAGTGTAAGATTCAATGCTTTCAGGGAATACGAAATCGTAATCGTCTGCTGGTGGCGGTGTCTGTTTGTCCATAAGATGGAAATCAAGTGTGTTTTGGTCAACTAAGTTGTCTTGGTCATCCTTAGTTACAACCACAAGCATGTGGTGGCCAGCTTCAGATCTCGACAGAGTTAATTGAACATCTTCAACTTGTCCGTCTTTAAGTTGAGACTTCTGAGACGCAAGTGCTTCACGATGGTGGTTGTATACCGTGAGCTCTGCTTGAACATCGCCTGTTGCTGCTAGAGTAAGATCGAGTTGAGTCGGTTGATTCTCGTCGATTATGTACTCTGATTCCAAACCTGTTACTTCAACTTCATGTTCTGGCTTTGGAGTGTCAATCTTGTAGCCGATCTCTACGCTCTTAAAGCCAGAACCTGCTTTTAAGTAAACCGGGTTTGAGCCGTATACAGGAGCGAAATCACCTTGGTCGTTCAATTGACCGGCTTTGATTTGTGTCTGCTCTTGGTTGATCTTTGATGCCAATGCATAAGACCAGTTGTTCGCTTTACCTTGCTCGTTGCTTTCAATCACTAGCTCTGTACTGTATGAAGCGTTCTCACCAGACTGGTCAAAGACACGAGTGTAAACTGCATCGCCAATATTTAAGTCGAGAGTTGGGTTGATTTGACCACCTTGGCCCCAATCAGGAATGATAGGTCCGTCGCCATCAAATTTCACATCAATAACGTTGTAGAAAGCCATTCGAGTATCACCCACATCCCAAACAGCCAGAATCACGTGATAGCCTTCTCTCTCCGGTACGTTACAAATGTGAGTAGCTGTATCTTGTGTCACCTCTCCATGACCATCAATTTCACAGAAAGGTGTAAGGTCAAACGAAGCACGTTCCAGTGGTGAGTTTTGGTCCCAACCTTCTTTAGTGATGTAATATTTGAAACTAGCCGCTACGTGGTTTGCTGTGAATGTCCACTCAAAGTATTGAGAACCAGATTGGATAGGGCGTTTAACCCAGCGATCGGAAGTTTGCTCGTCGAGCGCTGTCGCTAAAGAAGATTGTGCACTAGCGATTTTTCCATCAGCGGGCCCGACTTCAGGGAAGCCTTCAGGGCCTTCGACACTTTGTGGTTCCCATTGAATAGCACCACAGTTAGTGTTTTTCTCTTTTGTATCACTTGCAGGGAACTTACATAGAGCTACACGGCTTTCAGCTGCGCCATTATTGTATGCTGAGACATAACCGTGACCGAAGCTTGCTCCACTTACGCTAAGTAGCGATAGTGCGATAAGCGATTTTTTTGGGAGTTGTTTCATTATTTGTCCTTACTGTATTTGACCGACAAAAAAGGGAACACTCCAGCATGCATTGACACTTAAATCCTATTAAGTGGCGGCCCCGCTATCATAGACAGAATCTTTGTCGACAGACCGGTGGCTTTGCGTCCTATTTTTTCAAATAGTTTGCCAGAGGTGCGTTTAGGCAAGTCAAACGTAGTCAACGCGTTTTCTAAAGGCGAATGAATAGATTGAAATGTGGAATCCTAATCTCGAACTTTTAATTCTTAATACAAATTAACTTGCTATATGTTTAGTTTTCAATGTGTAAGTCATTGATATAAATTAATAAAGCACTTGATCTGATCGTTTTTGTGAATGCTTTTCGATTGTGATGTTTTGTTCTGAAAGACAATTGTGCGCATATCAAAACCAAACCTTTGGTTTCCGCTAACCGAACCCTGACACGCTATGTATGAAGAACCGGACAATTAATTAGTATGAATTATATAAAGGAGTCAGTATGGAATTCACTGAACAAGATAGAGAAGCGTTATACCAAACGTGGATGTCACAAAAATCACGAATGCGAATCACGCAGATGGAGTTTTCAAAGAAGCTTGGTATGAGTCAGCTTGATTTCTCAAATGTGTTGCGAGGGGAGTCACCGCTGACTATGTCATTTGTGAGTCATTTCTGTCGTCTACTTCATTTGGAGCCGAGAAACGTATCCCCGTCACTTAAAGAAGGAACTGACTCTGGTCCTAAAGTGGTCTATTTGAAAAGTAGAATGAGTGTGGATGGAGAGATCCAAAATGCCTACATCGAAGGAAATCAAGTGATCGTAGAGTATGCTCACACTGTTCAACACAACTAATTTTTGAGTTAGCTCTGAGTTATAGCCCCTTTTTCTACAAACTCTTCATATATGGTGTGGCATACTTTGGTGTTTTTTTTCCAATCTAAGTGTGCTGAGAATCCTCTAAAACTACTTTTGCTTGTCGCAACCAGCATCATTTTGTTTGGTTGTGCAGGCGGCCCAATCAAGACTGCCACCAAATTCACTACTTATGAAGATTTTCAGCGTGGTCCTGATGGGGGAGTGGTACTCGTTTGGGCAAGATTAGGGCTGCGTGACGCCGATCGTTTGAAGAGCAAGTTGGATGATTATGATTATGATTCTGTCGTCATTGACCAAATTTTTGTGCTCGCCAAATATGTAATCAACTATTGGGTTGATCGTTTAGGTGATACTCTACAGAACATGGATGACGCATAGAAAGACAGAACAATGTTAGAGAAAGAGAACCTGATTAAGTTGGCTCGAATGCAGATGCCATTTGGAAAGTATGCGGGTCGTAAGTTGATAGATTTACCCGAAGAATATTTGTTGTGGTTTGCCAATAAAAAACAATTCCCTTCGGGGGAGTTGGGTGATTTGATGCAGCTAAGTCTCGCCCT